>NZ_SMJY01000180.1:0-12332 GCF_004348355.1 Micromonospora sp. KC721
CCGTCGGACCCGGCAGCCCGCCCACCCTGCCGGGTGGGTAGGGCGGCGCGTAGCCGGCGTATCTCCGCCCGCCAGCGGGCCGTGGCGGCGGGGTCGCCACCGGCGCGCAGCCGCCGCCAGGCCGCGGCCAGGTCGTCGTCCCGGCCGGCCAGCCCCTCCTCGGCCAGCAGCGCCACCAGTTCGGCCGCCCGGTCCGCGCCGACCCGTTCAGCCCCGTCGAGCAGCGCGCGGGCCAGCCGAGGGTGGATCCCGGCGGCGGCGAACGCCCGCCCACGGGCGGTGATCCGACCGTCGGAGTCGACCGCGCCGAGGGTGGCCAGCGTCTCCCGGGCCACGGCCAGCGCGGCCGGCGGCGGCGGGTCGGGCAGGGCCAGGCCGGCACCGTCCGGGCTTCCCCAGGCCGCCAGCTGCAGCGCGAAACCGGTCAGGTCGGCGGTGGAGATCTCCGGTTCGGGTTGCGCCGCCAGCCGCTCGTGGGTGCTCGCCGACCAGCACCGGTACACGTACCCGGGGCCCTGGCGGCCGGCCCGGCCGGCGCGCTGGGTGGCCCCGGCCCGGGACACCGGCACAGTGACCAGGGCGCCGAGCCCACGCGCCAGATCGGTGCGGGGCACCCGGCTCAGCCCGGCGTCCACCACCACCCGCACCCCGGGCACGGTCAGGCTGCTCTCCGCCACGGTGGTGGCCAACACCACCCGGCGGTGCGGCGCCGGCCGCAGCGCGGCGTCCTGCTGCGCGCCGGACAACCGTCCGTGCAGCGGCAGCACAGCCACCTCGCCGGCCAGGTCGGTCAGCCGCCGGGCGACGGCGGCGATCTCACCCGCCCCGGGCAGGAAGACCAGCAGGTCCCCGTCGCGTTCCCGCAACGCACGGCGGACGGTGGCCGCCACGTGGTCGAGCAGGGCCGGGTCCACCCGGCCCGCGCCGGGCGGCGCGACCGGTCGGGGCGGGGGCGCCCAGACCCGGGTCACCGGGTGCAGCGCCCCCTCGGCCCGGACCACCGGGGCCGGCCCGTCGACGCCGCCGAGCAGCGCGGCGTACCGGTCGGCCTGCGGGGTCGCCGACATCGCCAGCAGCCACAGGTCGGGGCGGAGCGTGGCCCGGGCCTCCACGGCGAAGGCGAGCGCCAGGTCGGCGTCGAGCTGTCGCTCGTGGACCTCGTCCAGCAGGACGGCACCCACCCCGGGCAGCTCCGGGTCGTGGTGCAACCGACGCAGCAGCAGCCCGGTGGTCACCACCTCGACCCGGGTGGCCGGGCCGGCGCGTCGCTCCCCGCGCACCGCGTACCCGATCCGCCCGCCGACCGGCTCGCCGAGCAGGTCGGCCATCCGGCGGGCCGCGGCGCGGGCGGCCACCCGGCGGGGCTGGGCGACCAGCACCCGACCCGCCACCCGGTCGGCGACGGCGAGCGGGGCCAGGGTGGTCTTGCCGGTGCCGGGGGGCGCCACCAGGACGGCGGTACCCCCGGCCGAGAGGGCATCGACCAGCGTCGGGAGCGCCGGGCTGACCGGCAGCGTGCAGGAGACGTCGGAGAGCACGCTGCCACTGTGGCACCCCGGGATCAGCCGGGGCGTACCGCCTCGACGCCGGCGACGAAGGCGGTCCAGGCCGAAGCCGGGAAGACCAGCACCGGTCCCGGCCGGTTCTTGCTGTCGCGTACGGCCACCCCGGCGCCCACCGCGGCAACCTCCACGCAGTTGCCGTTGCCGATGCTGCGGGTGCTGGTGCGCCAGTCCGCCCCGGCCACGTCGAGCGTGATCATCCCGTACCTCACGTTCCCCCGAGCGCGCCGTCATGCGGTCACGCAAAGTGACGAGAAGCCGCCTCCAGGCGGGCTGTGGAGTCCGCTGGAGACAGTGCCAGTCGGCGCAGCTCCTCGTGCACAAGGCTATACCCGCGCACGTGCGCGGCCTCCTCCAGTGCCAGGCCTGCCGTGAGATTGTCCAGGTAGACCACGGATGCGTCGGCGGCGTCGGCGAAGTTGAGGATGACGTACGGGGTGCTCATCGCGGGGTGTCCACCCACCGAGAACGGCAGTACCTGGATCGTCACGTTGGGTGATTGGGAGAGGTGTGCCATGTGGGTCAGCTGCTCCGCCATCACCGTCGGCCCGCCCACCCGACGGCACAACACCGCCTCGTTGAGCACCACCGACAGCTCGACCGGGTCGTCCCGGTGCAGCACCTCCTGGCGACGCAGCCGCGCCGCCACCTTGCGCTCCAACCCCTCCTCACCGGCCGTGCGCCGGTACACCTCGCGGGCGTACGCCTCGGTCTGCAGCAGCCCTGGCACCGCCTCCGCCTCGTAGGTGCGTAGCCGGGCCGCCTCGGCCTCCAGTCCGACGTAGAACTCGAACCACTCCGGCAGCACGTCGCTGTAGTTCTGCCACCAGCCGCGCTGCTGCGCGCCCCGGGCGATCTCGATCAACACCTCGGCGTCCGCCCCGGTGACCTGGTAGAGCGCGAGCGCGGCGCGGACGTCGCGCGGCTTGATGCCGATCTGGGCGTTCTCGATGCGGGAGAGGTTGCTCTTGGACATGTCGAGTTGGCGGGCCGCCACGTCCAGGGTCATGCCGGAACGCTCGCGCAACTGGCGCAGTTCCCGGGCGATCCGGCGGCGACGAACGGTGGGACTGACGGTCACCCTCCGAGTCTGTCACGCGAAGATTCGCAGCTCATGGGTGCACGTAGTGCAACCGGCGATTCCGGGAGTTGCATCCGGCGGTGGGTGCGGGCATCCTGTCACCCGGCGTCGATCACCTGTGGACTCACCGCGTTGGAGGCTCGTTGCTCATCGCTGACGAGTTCTTCCTCATCGTCCACAACGACAATCGGGGCAAGGCGAAGCTTCACCCGACCGCGACCGGGTTGGGGCTCGCGGGTGCGCTCCTCGGTGAGCTGGTCCTCTTCGGACACCTCACGGTGGCCGACGGCCGGGTCACCGTCATCGACCGGCGTCCCCCGGTCGACGCGCTGGCGCACACCGTGCTGGACCAGCTGATCGGCGAATCCCAACACCAGGAGATCCGTACCTGGCTGGCCTTCCTGGCCCAGTCGTCGATCACCTCGGTGGGGGATCGGCTGGCCCGGGCCGGCGTGCTGCGCCGGCAGGAGAGCCGGCGGCTGCTGCGCACCAGCGTCAGCTACCGGCCGATCGACCTCAACGCGATCGCCTGGCCGGCGACCCGGCTGCGGGCGCTGCTCGAACGGCCGGAGCCCCCCACCGTGCCGGACGCGGTGCTGCTGGGGCTGGTCGCCGCCGCCGGGCTGAGCCGGGAGGTGCTGTGGAGCGCCAGCCCCCGGGCCCACCACCGCCTCGGCGTGCTCGTTCCGGCGCTGCCTCCCCCGCTGCGTGAGCTGGTGGCGCACACCGAGGCCGCCGTTGGTGCGGCCGTGCTGCGCGGCGCCCCCTGAACCGCACCACCACCACCTCCCACCCCTCACCTCGAACCGGAGCAGCTGCCATGCCCCCGACAACAGCCACGCTGCAACGCCCCAGCAACGTCTCCGACGCTCTGGCCCGGGGCCGGCTCGGCGTACCCTCGGTGATCTTCTTCGTCCTCTCCGCCGCCGCGCCGCTCACCGTGGTCGCCGGTGTCGTCACCACCGGGTACGCGGTCACCGGCGTCACCGGCATCCCGCTGGCGTTCCTCGTGGTCGCCGCCGTCCTCGCGCTCTTCTCCGTCGGCTACGTGGCGATGGCTCGCCGGGTGGAGAACGCCGGCGCCTTCTACGCGTACGTCTCCCATGGGCTCGGCCGGCCGGCGGGCGTCGGCGCGGCCTGGGCGGCGCTGGTCGCGTACAACGCCCTGCAGGTGGGGCTCTACGGCGCGATCGGCGCGGCGTCGGCACCCGTGTTCGGCACGCTGTTCGGTGTCGAACCCCACTGGGCTCTGGTGGCACTGGCGGCCTGGGCGGTGGTCGCCGCGCTCGGTCTGCTGCGGGTCGACGTCAACGGCCTGGTGCTGGCGGTGCTGCTGATCGCCGAGATCCTGGTGATCGTGGTGTTCGACCTGGGCCAGCTCGGCAACCCGGCCGGCGGCGCGGTGAGCCTCGACGCGCTCACCCCGGCCAACCTGCTGGTGCCGGGGTTGGGCGCGGCGCTGGTGCTGGCCACGACCGGCTTCGTCGGTTTCGAGTCGGCGGTGGTGTTCAGCGAGGAGAGCAAGGATCCGAAGCGGACCGTGCCGTTGGCGACCTACCTGTCGATCGCGATCATCGCCGGGGTGTACGCCTTGTCGTCCTGGACGATGACCGTGGCCACCGGGCCGGAGAACATCGCGCAGCAGGCCGGTGAGCAGAGCGTTGGGTTGATCTTCAACCTGGCCGGTACGCACCTCGGCGGCACCGTCGTCACCATCGGCCAGGCGCTCTTCATGACCTCGGTGCTGGCCGCGATGATCTCGTTCCACAACACCACGGCCCGGTACGCGTTCGCCCTCGGCCGGGAGCGGGTGCTGCCGGCCGCTTTCGGCCGAACCTCGCCGCGCACCGGCTCGCCCCGGGTCGCCTCGCTGGCGCAGAGCCTGCTCGGTCTGGTGGTGATCCTGCTGTACGCGCTGAACGGCTGGGATCCGGTCCTTCAGCTCTTCTACTGGGCCGGCACCGGCGGTGGGTTCGGGGTGCTGCTGCTGATCGCCGCCACCAGCATCGCGGTGATCGCCTTCTTCACCCGCCACGCCTCGACCGAGAACCTGTGGCGGCGGCTGGTGGCGCCCGGGCTCGCGGCCGTCGCGCTGGTCGCCATCATCGTGGTGGCGGTGGACAACTTCGCCATCCTGCTCGGCGTGGCGCCGGACTCCCCGCTGCGCTGGGGTGTCCCGGCGGTCTACCCGGTCACCGCGCTGCTCGGTGTGCTCTGGGGGCTGGTGCTGCGACGCGCCCGCCCCGACGTGTACGCCCGCATCGGCCTCGGCGCGGCGAGCACGGCGGCGACCCTGAAGACGGCCACGGCCGAACCGGCGCCGGCCGGGACGGGGGCGTCCCGGTGAGCGGGCCGGCCATCGAGCGGCTCGGCCCGGGGGAGACCCGCGCGGTCGCCGCGCGGATCGCCGACGCGTTCCAGGTGCTGGCGGCGACGGTCTGGTTGGTGCCGGAGGCCAGCAAGCGGGAGGCGGCACTGACCGGCCACTTCGAGATTCTGGTGGACCATGCCATGCGGCACGGGCTGGTCTACGGCACCGCCGACCGGGCCGGGGTGGCGGTCTGGTTCCCGCAGGTGGGTGAACCCGCACCGCCTCCGGCCGACTACGACGCCCGGCTGGCCGGCGCGTGCGGCGAATGGATCGACCGTTTCCGCCACCTCGACGCGTTGTTCGAGGCTCACCATCCGCACGACGAGCACCACCATCTGGCGTTCCTCGCGGTGGCTCCGCAGAGGCAGGGGCAGGGCATCGGCACCGCGCTGCTGCGGCACCACCACGCGGTGCTCGACGCCGAGCAAGTGCCGGCGTACCTGGAGGCGAGCAGCGAGAGCAGCCGTGACCTGTACGCCCGACACGGGTACGTCGGTCGCGAGCCGTTCCGGCTGCCGGACGGGACGCCGTTCTTCCCGATGTGGCGGGAGCCCTCCGGTCGCTGAGGGCCGGCGGGCACAAAGCGGCCCGGCCGGCGAACCGCCGACCGGGCCGAGGGATGCCGCGGTGGCCGGGTCTGCCCGACCCGGCCGCCGCATCCCTGCCTAGTACGTGCCGTCGAGCTGCCCCCGCAGTTTGGTCAATGCCCGGGCCAGCAGCCGCGAGATGTGCATCTGCGAGACGCCGATCTGCTCGGCGATCTGCGACTGGGTCAGGTTGCCGTAGAAGCGCAGGGTGAGGATCTTCTGCTCGCGCTCGTCCAGCGTGGCCAACGCCGGGCCCAGGGCCACCCGCAGCTCGGCCAGCTCGAACTCGCCGTCCTCGTCGCCGAGCAGGTCGCCCAGCTCGGTCGCCCGGTCACCGTCGCCGGTCGGAGTGGACAGGGAGACCGCGTTGTACGCCCGGGCGCCTTCCAGGCCCTCGAGAACCTCTTCCTCGGTGAGCTTGAGGTGGGCGGCGATGTCGGTGACCGTGGGCGAGCGGCCCAGCGTCTGGAGCAGCGCGCTGTTCGCGTCGGAGATGGCCAGCCGCAGCTCCTGGAGGCGGCGGGGAACCCGGATGTCCCAGGTGCGGTCGCGGAAGTGCCGCTTCAGCTCACCGATGATGGTCGGGATGGCGTAGCCGGCGAAATCGACGCCGCGCGACGGATCGAACTTGTCGATCGCCTTGATCAGGCCGACGGCGGCGGTCTGCGCCAGATCGTCGGTGGGCTCGCCGCGACCGCTGTAGCGGTGGGCCAGGTGGTTGGCCAGCGGCAGCCAGGCCTCGATCGCCCGGTCCCGCAGGGCGGGCCGGGACGGATGGTCGGCGGGCAGCGCGGCCATGGCGTCGAGCAGGTCGGCGGCGCTGTCGGTGAGTGCGCGCGGATCCGGCTTCGGGGTGGGCGGTGCCGCTGTCGTCTGTCGGGTGATCGCTGGCGCGGTCATGGGTGGTCCTCCCTGCACCTCGTCCGCGGTTCAAAGACGTGACGCTTTGGTGTAGCGCGTGGTAGTCCTTTCGGGAGCAACCTTAGCCCTACCGGACTGACAAAATCTAGCCGAAAGTACGATGCACTTAAGCGGCATCAGGCCACTAAGTGCGTGGTAACCGGCAAAATGGCGACGGACGCAGCCAGCCATCTGGTGTCCTGTCGTGACCCGAACGGCCGCCCGCCCGCCTCGGACGGCGACGCCGACGTGACCGACCGGTCAAACACGTACCCGACATGTGACGGTGAGTGTCCGCTTTCCGTCCTTGTCGCATTCCGGCGGCCGGCCGTAGCGTCGCGGGTACACCCACAGGTACGGAGGAAGCGTGCTCGATCCCGCGGATCCGCAGCTCGTCGTCGACAGCCGCACGCTGCATGTCAGCTGGCTGCCGGCGGATCCCGACGGCGTCGCGGCGCTGGTCCCCCCCGGCCTGCGCCCGCGGGCGGACCGGCAGGTCTTCATGAACCAGTACGTCGTCGACGACGCCGCCCAGACCTCCGGCTTCGGCGCGTACTCGCTGACCTACCTCGGGGTGGCCCTGGTCGGCGTGGACGCACCCGGCGGGACGTCCCCCGGCGGCTGGTGGACCCACTACGTCACCTCCAGCCCTCGGCAGCGGGACTACGCCGCCGCCCGGGGTGCCCCCGCCGTGCTCGGCCGGACCACCATCGACCTGCGCGGCGACCTGCTGGTCGCCGAGACGGTGGCCGACGGGGTGTCGGTGATCCGCACCCGGGCCCGGGTGGGGCACACCGGGCACGAGGTGCGCAGCGGGCACCACCGCTACTTCACGATCCACGGCGGAGAGCTGCTCAGCGGGGTCTATCCGTTCATCTCCGAACCGGTCACCCCGTTCGAGATCGAGTCCGTGGAGTTCCTCGACCCCAGCCACCCGGCCTACGCGCTGCGCCCGGAGAACCCGCTGCTCATCCCCTGGGCGTTCTACGCCCCCCGCACCTCGTTCGCCTACCCCGGCGGGCTGTCCCGGTACCCCGGCGACCCGACCCCGGTCGGGTCACCAGGTGCCGGCACGCCGATCCCGTAGCGGCCGGCCGTCGGGGTCGTAGACCAGCCGGTACATCGGCAGCGCCCAGAGTCGGGTCAGCCGGTGCAGCCGTTCGGGGCGGTGCGGGCGCAGCCGGCCGGCGGGCCGCGGGCCACGGCAGCCGTCGTCGTACCACCGTTGGAGCGCGTCGGCCGCGGCGGTGATCGCCGCCACCGCCGACGAAGGATCGAGCAGGTCGGCGTCCTGGGCGCCGTCCGGGTCCCGGTCCAGGTGCTCGCGCCACAGCCGCAGGCGCAGCTCCCGGGCGAACAGCCGGGCCCCGTCACCCCGGCCGGCGGGATCGGTGGGTGCGCGGGTGTCCCGGGTGTCGTCCAGCACCGCGCAGGACAGCTCGCTGTCGTGCGTCCAGGACCGCCGGTTGAAGTTGTCGCTGCCCACGCTCGCCCACACGTCGTCGACCACGCAGACCTTCGCGTGCACGTAGACCGGCTGGCCCTGCCGGTTCTCCACGTCGAAGATGTGCACCCGGTCCGGGGCGGCCCGTTCGCACAGGCTGAGCGCCAGCTCCCGGCCCACCATGTTCGGCGGCAGGGCCAGCCGGCCGTCGACGTCCGGGTGGCGGGGAATCACCGCCACCAGGTGTAGATCCGGATTGTTCCGCAACGCGCCGGCGAACAGCTCCGCCACCTCGGCCGACCAGAGGTACTGGTCCTCCAGGTAGATCAGCCGACGCGCCCGGCGTACCGCCTTGGTGTAACCCCGGGCCACGGTGCGCTCGCCGTCCGGGGCGAAGGAGTAGCGGGGACGTACGGCGGGGTAGGTACGCAGCACCTGGACGTGGTGCGGGCCGCAGGGTGGGGGGTCCGCCGGCTGCGGCGGCAACGGGCCGGGGTCGAGGTCGGCCCCGCGCAGCCGGTCGCGCAGGTAGGCCAGCGGGTTCTCCGAGTCCAGCGGCATCGGATCGGTCCAGCGTTCCCGGAACGTGGTGTCCAACGCGCCGACCACCGGGCCACGCACCGCCAGCTGCACGTCGTGCCAGGGCGGGTGGGAACCGTACCGGGGCGACATCAGCACGGCCTGCGGGTCGCCCTCGTGCGTGGCGCCGTCCCGGCGACTGTGGCACAGGTCGATGCCGCCGGCGAACGCCACGTCCCGCTGTGGTGCGCCGGGGTGCCGCAGCACCACCAGCTTCTGGTGGTGCGAGCCGCCGCGGCGTACCCGTTGGTCGAGCAGGACCTCGCCGCCGGCCGCGCAGACCGCCTCGCTGAGGCTGCGGTTCTCCGCCTCGCTGTAGGACAGGGAGTCGAGGTGGGAACGCCAGACCAGGCCCTTCACCACCACACCGCGCTGCGCGGCCCGGGCGAGGAGCTGCACCACGGTGGGACCGCCCGGACGCATCCGCTCGTCCGGGTCGCCGCGCCAGTCGGTGAAGAAGAGGTGGTCGCCGGGGCCGAGCGCCTCCACCTCGGTGACCAGCCGGTCGAAGTAGGCGGCACCGTGAATGAGCGGCTCGGCGAGGTTTCCCGACGTCCACGCGGGTAATTCCGAGGCCGGGTTGGCGCGTTCCCCAGCGGTGAGAAACCAGTTCTCGATCGCCACGTTCCAGCTCCCCGAGGTCGACAACGTCCTCACGGTAGGTCCCCTGCCGGGCGGGCGCACGCCGGAGGCGATCCGCATGCGCCCACCGGGGTGACCACCGCATCCCTTGCGACGACGTACGCCGAGGAGGCACCAGCCATGCCCGCCGAGACCACGAACTCCGTGACCGAGACCTCTCCCCAGGCCGTGGCCAGCGAGCGGGGCGCGGTCCTGGCGGTGTTGCTGATGGTGATCCTCGGCGTCGCCGGGATCTTTGCCGTCTCCTGAGACCGGGCCGGGCACCCCGCCACCAGGGGCGCCCGGCGGTCGGGTCAGGGCCGCTCGGCCTGGCCGCCAGCGTGCGGCATCCGCTCGGCCGGGACCACCCCGAGCCGGCCGGCCTGGAAGTCCTCGACGGCCTGGATCAGCTCCGCCCGGGTGTTCATCACGAACGGCCCGTAGTGGGCCACCGGCTCCCGAATCGGCTGGCCGCCCATGACGTAGAGATCCAGCGCCGGGGTTCGGGAGTCCTGCCGGTCGTCGGCGGTGACCCGCAGCGCGTCGCCCGCACCGTGTACGGCGAGCTGGCCGGTGGCTACGGGCCGCTGGTCGGTGCCGACGGTGCCCCGGCCGGCGAGCACGTAGACCAGCGCGTTGAAGTCCGGCCGCCAGGGCAGGGTCAGCTCCGCGCCCGGTTGGAGCGTCACGTGCGCGATGGTGATCGGGGTGTGCGTCGACCCGGGCCCCTGGTGCCCGGCCACCTCGCCGGCGATGACCCGGATCAGCGCGCCGCCGTCGGGGGTGGTGAGCAGCGCCGCCTCCCGACCCCGGATGTCCTGGTAGCGCGGGGGCTTCATCTTGGCCACCCGGGGCAGGTTGACCCAGAGCTGGAGGCCGTGGAAGAGGCCACCGCTCATCACCAGGTGCTCCGGTGGCGCCTCGATGTGCAACAGGCCGCTACCTGCTGTCATCCATTGCGTGTCGCCGTTGGTGATCGTTCCGCCGCCGCCCTGCGAGTCCTGGTGGTCCATGATCCCGTCGATCATGTACGTCACCGTCTCGAAGCCGCGGTGGGGGTGCCAGCTCGTCCCGCGAGGCTCGCCGGGGGCGTACTCCACCTCGCCCATCTGGTCCAGGTGGATGAACGGGTCCAACTCGGTCATCGACACCCCGGCGAAGGCCCGGCGGACCGGGAAGCCCTCACCCTCGTACCCGCTGGGAGCGGTGACCAGGCGGCGCACCGGGCGGTAGCCGGTGGCCTCGCCGAGCCGGGGCAGGCGCGGCAGGACGAGGACGTCGTCGACGGTGATGGCGGGCATCGGGAACTCCTTCTTACTCACTGGGGGTGGACGACGCGTCGCGGTCGGCGCGCAGGCGCCGGCCCAGCCGTGCGAAGACCCGGGTCAGGGTGGCGACCTCGTGGTCGTCGAGGTCGTCCATCAGGTGCCGGCGCACCGAGGCCAGGTGCCCCGGCGCGGCCTCGCGTAGGGCGAGCAGCCCGGCGGCGGTGAGCACCGCCTCGCTGCCCCGGCGGTCCTGCGGACATGCCTCGCGGGCGACCAGGCCGCGTCGCCGCATGGACGAGATCTGGTACGTCAGCCGGCTGGGGGAGAAGACCAGCCGGTCGGCCAGCTCGCCCATCCGCAGTCGTTGCCCCGGCGCCTCGGAGAGCAGGACCAGCACGTGGTAGTCGGCGAAGCTGAGCCCGCTGTCGACACGCAGGTCCTCCTCCAGCCGGGTGTACAACCGCTGGCTCGCCTCGATGTACGCACGCCAACCGGCCAACCGTGCGTCGTCCAGACTCTCCGTCACGACCGCCAGCGTAGCAGAGTTTCAAATTTGAATGACAACTCGTGGCGCAGTGTATCGGACCGCCTCATCAGGTATGAGCCTCAGTCGTCGGAATTTGAAATCAACATTCGCACGCGGCACCCC
Organism: Micromonospora sp. KC721; assembly: GCF_004348355.1. Taxonomy (NCBI): domain Bacteria; kingdom Bacillati; phylum Actinomycetota; class Actinomycetes; order Micromonosporales; family Micromonosporaceae; genus Micromonospora; species Micromonospora sp. KC721. The sequence goes on from NZ_SMJY01000180.1 coordinate 11,063, forward strand.
GCCGGGCCCGGCCGCCCCGCCCGGCCGGGTTGCCCGGACGAGCGACATCCCGGCGCCGCGTAGCGCCGGGATGTCGTGGCGGTGGCCTCAGCGGGCGGTCGCGCCGGTCGGCGTCAGGTGCATCCGGTTCAGCAGTTGACGCGCCTGGTCGGCCAGGTGGGCGTCGACGATCACCGCGTACTGGCCGGCCCGCAGTGAGCTGGCCGAGGTGAAGTCGCGCTGACCGCCGGACATCGCGTGCGCGACCGCGCCGAACACGGCACCCCAGATCGCGCCGATCACCAGCCCGACGAGGATCACCGCCAGCCAGTTGCCGGCGGTGAAGATGCCGAACAGCAGGCCGATGAAGAGCCCGAACCAGGCTCCGGTGCCCGCGCCGAGCAACGCGGCCCGGGCCGTGGTGAGCCGGCCGAGCACGGTCTCCACCAGCGTGAGGTCCGTCCCCACGATCGCCGTGTGCTCGACCGGGAAGCGATTGTCCGCAAGGTAGTCCACCGCCCGCTGGGCGGAGGGATAGTCCGGGTACGACCCGATCGTCACCGTGGGCGTCTGCGCCTGCGGGCCGCTCCCGTCACCGCGGGCTGCGGTCGGCTGTCCGGCCGGCCCGGACGGGAGGTTGTCGCCGCCCGGCATCCCGGGACGCCAAGGGGCGATCGGGGCTGAGGGTCTGGTCATCTCATCCTCCTTCGTCGACCACCGGCGTTCCCCTGGCCCGGCCGGATAACCGGACCGGTCGAGGAATGCTCTCGCCGTGACGGCGCTCGTTCACGCCTGACGGTGACGGCTGGGCGCGACACGCCCGGGGGCTGCCACTGCTGAGCCGTCCAGCACTGACGTGCGCCTGGTTCTCGGTCGAGCGATCATCGGCAGGATGGGAAGCGGCTGCCGCCCGGTCCGGGTGAGCCGGACCGGGCGGCAGGTGCCGGTCAGGAGCAGGCGGTGCCGTTGAGGTTGAACGCCGACGGGGCGGGCAGGGTGGCGCCGGTGAACGTGCCCTGCCAGCCGACGCTGACCGTGCCGCCGGTGGGCAGGCTGCCGTTCCAGGCGGCGTTGCGCACGGTGATCCGGTCGCCGGCCTGGCTCCACTCGCCGTTCCAGCCGCCGCTCAGTCGGACGCCGGCCCCGGGCTGGAAGGTGAACGTCCAGCCGTTGATCGCGGCCCCCCGGTTGGTGATCCGGATTTCCGCGGTGAAGCCACCGGACCAGGTGTTCGGGGTGTAGGTCACGGTGCAGCCACCGGCCGGCGGGGGAGTGGTCGTGGGGGGCGGCG
>NZ_SMJY01000181.1:0-12325 GCF_004348355.1 Micromonospora sp. KC721
CCTGCGCACGTCGTCGCCAACAAGGCCGAAAGTTTCGGGGACTGTAGCACGTCGGTGCCGGAAGGCCAGGGGTTTGTCCGGCGGGCGTCGTTGTTCCCGGCGCGGCTGCGGGGGGCCACGGGACGGTGGCATGCGCTGTTGGGATCCCTTGACACGCCTCGATCGATGGCCATAGGTTGCCGAAAGCGAGCGGCACCATTTCCGAAACTTTCGGATTCCGTCGTCGCTGTCGTCCCGGCCCGTGACCAGGGCGGCGGGCCAGGTCAGCGCTGCTAAGGGGTTCGGCATGAGAGGTCAGTCGCCCGTCGACACCGGACCGGCGAGCCGGGAAACCGTCGCGTGGCGCGACGCGCGGTTGTCACCGACCGAGCGGGCCGAGGCGCTCGTGCCACTGATGTCCCTGGAGGAGAAGATCGCCCAACTCGTCGGCGTCTGGGTGGGCGCCGACGGCTCCGGGGAGGGCGTCGCCCCGTACCAGACCGAGATGATCGACGGCTCGCCGTCGTGGAGCACCATCATCCGACACGGGCTGGGCCAGCTGACCCGGCCGTTCGGCACCGCGCCGGTCGACCCGGTCCTCGGCGCCCGCTCCCTGGCCGCCTCCCAGGAGCAGATCGTGGCGGCGAGCCGATTCGGGATCCCGGCCCAGGTGCACGAGGAGTGCCTCACCGGGTTCGCCGCCTGGCAGGCCACCGTGTACCCGGCCCCGCTGAGCTGGGGCGCCTCCTTCGACCCGGAGCTGGTCGAGACGATCGCCGGCCGGATCGGCCGGTCGATGCGCGCCGCCGGGGTGCACCAGGGCCTCGCCCCGGTGCTCGACGTGACCCGTGACTACCGGTGGGGGCGGACCGAGGAGACCATCGGCGAGGACCCGTACCTGGTCGGCACCGTCGGTGCGGCGTACGTGCGGGGCCTGGAACGGGCCGGCGTCGTCGCCACGCTCAAGCACTTCGCCGGCTACTCCGCCTCCCGGGGCGGACGCAACCTCGCCCCGGTGTCGATGGGCCCCCGGGAACTCGCCGACGTCATTCTCCCGCCGTTCGAGATGGCCCTGCGGCTGGGCGGTGCCCGCTCGGTGATGAACTCGTACGCCGAGATCGACGGTCTGCCCGCCGCCGCCGACGAGGGGCTGCTGACCGGGTTGCTGCGCGACGAGTGGGGCTTCACCGGCACGGTGGTCGCCGACTACTTCGCGGTCCGGTTCCTGCAGACCCTGCACGGTGTCGCCGACGGGGCGGCGCAGGCCGCCGAACTCGCCCTGCGGGCCGGCATCGACGTCGAGCTGCCCACGGTGGACACCTTCGGTGCCCCGCTGGTGGCCGCGGTCCGCGCCGGCGAGGTCGACGAGGCGCTGGTCGACCGGGCGCTGCGCCGGGTGCTGACCCAGAAGATCGAACTGGGCCTGCTCGACGAGGACTGGCGGGCGCTGCCGGAGGACGTGCAGGGCTTGCGTCTCGACGACCCGGCCAGCCAGGAGCTGGCCGTACGCCTGGCCCGGGAGTCCGTCGTGCTGCTGCGCAACGACGGGGTGCTGCCGCTGCCCGCCGGTCGCCGGGTCGCGCTGGTGGGCCCGGTCGCCGACGATCCGCTGGCGTTGCTGGGCTGTTACGCCTTCCCCAACCACGTCGGCGTCCAGCACCCCGAACACGGGCTCGGGCTGGACATCCCCTCGCTCCGCGACGAACTGACCCGCCTGGTCCCGGGCGTCGTACACGAGACCGGCTGCGCCATCACCGGCGAGGACACCGCCGGTATCGCGGCGGCTGTCACGGCGGCCACCGACGCCGACGTGTGCGTCCTCGCCCTCGGCGACCGGGCGGGCATGTTCGGCCGCGGCACCTCCGGCGAGGGCTGCGACGTGTCCGACCTGCGGCTGCCCGGCGTACAGGCCGACCTGGCGCGGGCCGTGCTCGCCACCGGCACCCCCGTCGTCCTGGTGCTGATGGCCGGGCGGCCCTACGCGCTGGGTTCCGAGTTCGACGCCGCGGCCGCGATCGTGCAGGCGTTCTTCCTCGGTCAGCGTGGCGGGCAGGCACTCGCCGAGGTGCTCACCGGAGCGGTGAACCCGTCGGGTCGGCTGCCGGTGAGCGTGCCGCGCGACGCCGGCGGTCTGCCGGCCACCTACCTGTCACCGCCGCTGGCGCGGCGCACGCAGGTGTCGTCGGTCGATCCCACCCCGGCGTACCCGTTCGGCCACGGGCTGAGCTACACCACCTTCGACTGGTCCGACGCGTGCGTGCTGGGACCCGTCGGTGACCTGCACGCCGGCTCCGGCGCGCCGGCGGAGTGGCCGGTCGACGGCGAGGTGACGGTCCGGATCACCGTCCGCAACACCGGACCGCGCGCCGGCACCGAGGTGGTCCAGCTCTACCTGCACGACCCGGTCGCGCAGGTCACCCGACCGGTCGTACGGCTGGTCGGTTACGCCCGGGTGCCGCTGGAGCCCGGCGCGGCGGCGCACGTGACATTCGACGTGCCGGCCGACGTCGCGTCGTTCACCGGCCGGGCCGGCCGGCGCATCGTCGAGCCCGGCGAGGTCGAACTGCGGTTCGGCCGGTCGAGCAGCGAGGTGGCGGCGACCGTGCCGATGCGGCTGACCGGCACCGAGCGCCCGATCGGTCACCAGCGGGAACTGCTGAGTTCGGCCTGGATCGAGGCCGTCGTGACCGCGGCGGCATAGGAGGCCGAGGATGACACCGCAAACCCTACGGCCGCCGCGGGCCCGGGACAGCCCCACGACGCCGACCACCCGCGCACCGCGTGCCCGGCGCAGTTGGCGGCGGGCCCTGCGCCGGGACTGGCAGCTCTACTCCCTTGCCGTCCTGCCACTGCTGTTCTTCCTGGTCTTCCGTTACCTGCCGATGATCGGCAACGTGATCGCCTTCCGCCGGTTCAAGCCCGGCGGCAGCATCTTCGGCGAGTACTGGGTCGGCCTGCGGTACTTCCGGATGTTCTTCACCGACCCGACATTCTGGGAGGTGTTCACCAACACGCTGGTGCTGGGGACGCTGACCCTGCTGTTCTGCTTTCCGCTTCCGATCGTGCTGGCGTTGCTGCTCAACGAGGTGCGGGCCCGCAGGCTCAAGCGGTTCGTGCAGTCGGTGTCCTACCTGCCGCACTTCCTGTCGATCGTGATCGTGGCGGCGATGGTCATGCAGATGGTGTCGGTGGACGGGACGGTGAACCAGCTGGTCCGCGCCGTCGGCGGCGACCCGGTGCCGTTCCTGCAACGGCCGGAGTGGTTCCGCACCATCTACGTGTCCTCCGAGGTCTGGCAGACGGTCGGCTGGGGCACCATCCTCTACCTCGCCGCCCTCACCACCATCGACGACAACCTGTACGAGGCGGCCCGCATCGACGGGGCCGGCCGGTGGCGGCAGACCTGGCACGTCACGCTGCCCGGCATCCGGCCGACGATGGTGACACTGCTGATCCTCAACATCGGCACCTTCATGGCGGTGGGGTTCGAGAAGATCCTGCTGCTGTACAACCCGTTGACGTACCCGACCGCCGACGTCATCTCCACATACCTGTACCGGATGGGCTTCGAGTCCAGCAACTTCAGCTACGCCGCCGCGATCGGCCTCTTCGAGGCCGTGATCGGGCTGGTCCTGGTGCTGACCGCGAACACCATCTCGCGGCGCACGGTCGGGGCGAGCCTGTGGTGACCGTCGGGAACGCCACGCAGCGCCCGGCCACCGCCCGGCGGCGGGGGATCCGGCCGACCCGCGGATACCGGGTCTTCCAGGCGATCAACGGGGTGATCCTCACCGGCGTCGTGGTCGTGACGTTGTACCCGTTCCTCAACATCGTGGCCCGCTCGCTCAGCGACGAGGCGTACATCATCGCGGGCAGGGTGACCCTGGTGCCGCGCGGGTTCGACCTGACCTCGTACCGGTTGATCATGTCCGACGCGATGTTCTGGACGAACTACCGCAACACCGTGGTCTACACGGTACTGGCCACCACCATCGCGCTCGTGCTCACCACCTGTTACGCGTACGTGCTGTCGAAGCCGCAGCTCAAGGGGCGGGGCGTGCTCGCCGGGATAGCCGTGTTCACCATGTTCTTCGGCGGGGGCCTGATCCCGAACTACGTGCTGATCACCAGCCTCGGCATGAAGAACACCATCTGGGCGGTGGTGGTGCCCAACGCCATCAGCGTGTTCAACCTGCTGGTGATGAAGGCGTTCTTCGAGAGCCTGCCGACCGAGCTGGAGGAGGCCGCCGCCGTCGACGGCCTGAACACGTACGGCATCCTGCTGCGGATCGTGCTGCCGCTGTCGAAGGCGATCATCGCCACGATGGTGCTGTTCTACGCGGTGTCCTTCTGGAACTCGTGGTTCACCGCGTTCCTCTACCTGGACCAGCAGGACATGTTCCCGGTGACGGTCTACCTGCGCAACCTCATCGCCGGCGCCACCGGGGCCCAGTCGGCCGGCGGGGTCGCCGACGCCGACGCGGTCCAGGCGGCGGCCACCATCCAGTCGGTGACCATCGTGCTCACCACCCTGCCCATCCTGGCGGTCTACCCCTTCATCCAGCGGTACTTCGTGTCCGGCGTGATGCTCGGCGCGGTCAAGGGATAGCCGATCGGTTCTATTCCCACCCCACCATCCGAACCGAAAGGACGAGCCATGTTCCGGAAGACCTGGCGCCGCGCGGCGGCTGCCGTGGTCGGTTTGCTCACCCTCACCCTCGTGGCCTGCTCGGAGGAGGAGCCCGCCAAGGACCTCTCCGGCAACCGGGCCGGCGCGATGGCCGAGTACGGCGTCGGCGACCAGTTCACCGCCACCGAGCCGGTCTCCTTCTCCATCCTGTACAACAACCACACGTTCTATCCGCTGAAGGAAGACTGGCCGCTCTGGTCGGAGATCACCAAGCGGACCAACGTGAAGCTCGACCCCGTGGTCGTGCCGGCCAGCGACTACGAGCAGAAGCGGAGCCTGCTCATCGGGGCCGGCGACGCTCCGATGATCATCCCGAAGACGTACCCCGGGCAGGAGAACGCCTTCGTCTCCTCCGGCGCGGTCCTGCCGGTCAGCGACTACCTGGACCTCATGCCGCACTTCAAGGAAAAGATCGAGAAGTGGCGCATGCAACCGGAGATCGACACGCTGCGGCAGTCCGACGGCAAGTTCTACGTGCTGCCCGGCATGCACGAGAAGCCCTGGCACGAGTACTCGCTGGCGATGCGCGCCGACATCCTCGACCAGCTCGGCCTGACGGTGCCAAAGACCTGGGACGACGTGTACACCGTGCTCAAGGCGATGAAGGCACGGTACCCGGACACGTACCCGTTCTCCGACCGGTGGCACAAGCCCAACCCCGGTGGCGCGTTGCTGAACTTCCTCGGCGCGTCGTACGGCACCAGCGGCGGTTGGGGCTACCAGCACGTCACCTGGGCGCCGGGCGAGAAGAAGTTCGTCTACACCGGGGCCAGCGAGCAGTACAAGCAGATGTTGCAGTTCCTGAACAAGCTCGTCGCCGAGAAGCTGATGGACCCGGAGAGCTTCACCCAGACCGACGACGCGGCCCGGCAGAAGCTCGCCAACGGCAAGTCCTTCGTGATCAGCACCAACGCGCAGACCCTGGTCAACGAACTGCGGCCGGACCTGGCGAAGACCCAGCCGAACGCGAAGCTGGTCAAGATCCCGCTGCCGGTCGGTCCGGCCGGTGAGATCAACCCGGCCTCCCGCCTGGAGAGCGGCGTGATGATCTCCTCAAAGGCCCGGGAGAGCAAGAACTTCGTGGCGATGATGCAGTTCATCGACTGGCTGTACTACTCCGACGCCGGTCAGGAGTTCGCCAAGTGGGGTGTCGAGGGGACCACGTACACCAAGGACGCCGCCGGCAAGCGCGCCCCCACGCCGGACGTCACCATCGTCGGGCTCAACCCCACCGGCAGCAAGCACCTGCAGAAGGACTTCGGCTTCGCCAACGGTGTGTTCGCCTACGGCGGCAAGCTCGACCTGGTGCAGTCCTTCTTCCCCCCGGAGGAGATGGAGTTCCAGAAGGTGATGAACGCCCGCACGCCGATCGTGGTGCCGCCGCCGCGCCCGCTGACCGACGAGGAGCGGGAGCAGGCGTCGCTCTGGGAGACCCCACTCAAGGACCACGTCACCCAGAACAGCCTGAAGTTCATCCTCGGCCAGCGGCCCTTCACCGAGTGGGACGCCTACGTCGGTGAACTGAAGGCCAAGAACTCCGAGCAGTACCTGGACATGGTCAACAAGGCGTACGAGCGGTTCCAGAAGAGCAACGGCTGACCGGCGGGGCCGGCCGGGGGACACCCTCCGGCCGGCCCACCCGGCGACGACCGGAGGACGAGCATGCGTACCACCGTTGCCGAGCAGCCCGTCGGCCGGCTGACCGACGCCTGGCGCACCTGCGTCGGCACCGGCCGCTTCGAGCTGGCCCTGCGGCGCGACTACCAGGACTCGCTGGCGCTGCTCCAGCGCGACATCGGCTTCCGGCACATCCGTGGGCACGGGCTGCTCAGCGACGGCGTGGGCGTCCACCGCCCCTACCAGCACCGGGGCGTGCGCCGGGTGCACCACAACTTCACCTACGTCGACCAGGTCGTCGACGCGTACCTCGAACTCGGGATCCGGCCCTTCGTCGAGCTGGGCTTCATGCCGTCCGCGCTGGCCTCCGGCGACCAGACGGTGTTCTGGTGGCGCGGCAACGTCACCCCGCCGCGCTCCTGGCAGGAGTGGGCCGACCTGGTCCGCAGCACCGTCGCCCACCTGGTCGACCGGTACGGCCTGGCGGAGGTGCGCGGGTGGCCGATCGAGGTGTGGAACGAACCCAACCTGACCGCCTTCTGGGCCGGCGCCGACCGGGACGCCTACCACCGGCTGTACGAGGTGTCCGCGCACGCGGTCAAGGAGGTCGACGCCACCCTCCAGGTCGGCGGCCCGGCCATCTCCCCGGGCGCGGACGAGTGGCTGGTCCCGTTCGCCGAGTTCGTCACCGACCGCAGGGTGCCGGTGGATTTCGTCAGCCGGCACGCCTACACCTCCGGTCCGGCCCAGCACGTGCCGTTCGGCACCCACCAGACCCTCGCTGAAGCCGCGCACCTGCTGGAACAGTTCGCCGCCCCCCGCAAACAGCTGGCCGGCACCGCCCTGGCCGAAGTGCCGGTGCACATCACCGAGTTCAACTCCTCCTACCGGCCGGACAACCCCATCCACGACACCGCCTTCCACGCGGCGTACCTCGCCCCCGTGCTGGCCACCGGCGGCGACCTGGTCGACTCCTTCTCGTACTGGACGTTCAGCGACATGTTCGAGGAGGAGGGGGTGCCGACCGCGCTGTTCCACGGCGGGTTCGGCCTGCTCACCCACCGTCAGATCAAGAAACCCACCTACCACCTGTACGCCTTCATGGCGCGCCTCGGTGACGAGGTGCTCGCGCGCGGCGCCGACCACCTGGTCACCCGGCATCCCGACGGTCGGGTCGCCGTGCTGGCCTGGGCCCCGGTCGACGTCACCGGCCTCGACCGGTCTCCGGAGCGGCACGACCTGGCACTGTCGGTGCCGCTCGGCCCGCCCGGCACCGCCTCGGCGTTCCTGCTGCGCTCCTCGGTCGGTGAGGAGGCGGGCAACGCCTGGGCCGCCTGGGTGGAACTGGGCCGTCCCCGCTCGCCCCGGCCGTGGCAGCTCGACGCGCTGCGGGAGGCCGCCGAACCGCAGCGCAGCCACCGGGGGGTGCCGGTCACCGCCGGCCGGGTCGAGCTGGACCTCACCCTCGGCCGGCACGAGGTGACCCTGGTCGAGCTGACCCCGGTGGTGGACGAGACCCCGCCCTGGTGGGACGAGGGCCGCCTGCTCGGCCGACCCGGCCGGGAGGAGGAGGCATGACCGACGCCGGCCAGACCTGGCGGCAGTTCGGCACCGGGCCGCTGTCGCGTGTCGCCGCGTACGTGCACATCCTGCTCGTCGTCGAACTGCTGCTGCTGGTCACCACGCTGCCCGGCCTGGCCCCGCTGCTCCTGCTCGACCGGGACGTCAGCAACCTCCCGCTGGTCGCGGTCGGCCTGCTCCCGGTCGGCCCGGCGGTCTGCGCCGCTCTGTACGCCCTGCGTCACCAGCCCCCGGACCTGACGGACCTGCGGCCCGCCGCGGTCTTCTGGCGGGGCTACCGGGCCAGCCTGGCGGGCGTGCTGCGGATCTGGGCGCCCGCGCTGCTGTGGCTGACCGTCATCGCGGTGAACCTCGCCCATCTCGACGCGGCGGCGGTGCCGTCCTGGTGGGCGGTGCCGCTGCTCGGCGTCGGCGCGCTGGTGGCCCTCTGCACGGCCCAGGCGCTGGTGGTCATCGCCCTGTTCACCTTCCGCACCCGCGACATCCTCCGGCTCGCGCCGCACCTGCTGGTGCGTTCCCCGAGCACCACGGTCGGCAACCTGCTGCTGCTGGCCGCCGCGACCGGGATCACCGCGGTCTTCTCGGAGGCGGTGCTGGCGCTGTTCGGCTCGCTGTTGGTGCTGGCCTTTCTGCGGATCAACGAGCCGGTGATCGACACGGTGCGCGAGGAGTTCACCGGTGAGTGACGCGCACCCCGCCTGGCTGCCGCCGGCGGCGTTCACGACGGTGGGTGGGTGCCGCGTGCTGGTGCACGGCGGTGGCCTGCTCGTGGACACCGTCTTCGATGAGGTCGTCCGGGCCTGCGCGACCCACGGCGGGCAGGCCCGGCGTACGGGGGACCGGCATCCGGCGCCATCCGGCGTCGCGTCGGGTGTCGGTCCCTCCACCCCGCCGGGCCGGGCCGGGGCGCCGCCGTCGCCCTCCGGCCCGGCCGGCGACGCCGTCGACCTGATTCTCGCGGTGCGGGGCGCGGAACCGTTGCCGGCACCGGCGGCGCGGGCCGACGACGGCGAACCCCTCGACGACGAGGGGTTCCTGCTGACCCGGGCCGACGGGCTGACGGTGGTGCTGGCCGACACGCCGGCCGGGCTGCTGTACGGGTTGTTCCACCTGGTCCGGCTCGGCGCGGGCGCGCTGGACGTGCGGGCTACTCGGCGGCACCGGCCCGCGCTGCGCCGGCGGATGCTCGACCACTGGGACAACGTGGCCCGGCACCCGGTGATGGGACAGGTGGAGCGGGGCTACGCCGGTGGTTCGATCTTCTGGCGCGACGGCGTCGCGCTGCGGGACCGGGAGCGGGTGCGGGCGTACGGGCGGCTGCTGGCCGCCTGCGGAATCAACGCGGTCGCGGTGAACAACGTCAACGTGCACGCCACCGAGGCGCGGCTGCTCATTGACCGGCTCGACGACGTGGCCTGGATCGCCGACGTGCTGCGCCCGTACGGCGTGCGGGTGCACCTGTCGGTGACCTTCGCCGCCCCGGTGCTCCTCGGTGGGCTGCCCACCGCCGACCCGCTCGACGAGGCGGTGCGCCGCTGGTGGGAGAGCGCCACGGCGCGGGTGTACGCCCACATCCCGGACTTCGGCGGCTATCTGGTGAAGGCCGACTCGGAGGGGCAGCCGGGCCCGTTCGGGTACGGTCGCGACCACGCCGACGGCGCGAACCTGCTCGCCGGGGCGCTCGCCCCGCACGGGGGAGTGGTGCACTGGCGGGCGTTCGTCTACCAGCACCAGCAGGACTGGCGGGACCGCTCCACCGATCGGGCGCGTGCCGCGTACGACCACTTCGCCCCCTTGGACGGACGGTTCCGGGACAACGTCATCCTGCAGGTGAAGCATGGTCCGATCGACTTCCAGCCGCGCGAGCCGGTCTCTCCGGTGCTCGCCGCCATGCCGGCCACCCGGCTGGCGGTGGAGTTGCAGGTTACCCAGGAGTACACCGGCCAGCAGCGGCACGCCTGTTACCTGGGTCCGTGGTGGAGCGAGGTGCTCAGGTTCCGGCCGTGGGGTCCGGACGGGCGTACCGTGGCGGACCTGGCGGCCGGCGGCGGCCTGGTCGCGGTCTCCAATGTGGGCGACGACCCGTTCTGGACCGGCCACCCCCTCGCCCAGGCCAACCTCTACGCCTTCGGCCGGCTCGCCTGGGATCCGGGCCTCGACCCGGTCGCGGTCCTCGACGAGTGGATCGGGTTGACCTTCCCGCCGGCCACCACCGGCGACCCGGCACTGGTGCGCGAGACCCTGCACGCGGTGCTGGACGACTCCTGGCGCACCTACGAGCGTTACACCGCCCCGCTGGGTGTCGGGTTCATGGTCCGCCCGGGGCACCACTACGGCCCGGACGTCGACGGTTACGAGTACACGCCGTGGGGCACCTACCACTTCGCCGACCGCGACGGCGTCGGCGTGGACCGTACCCGGGCCACCGGTACCGGCTTCACCGGGCAGTATCCGCCGCCGTGGTCACAGGTGTACGAGTCGCGCGAGCGCTGCCCGGACGAGCTGCTGCTCTTCTTCCACCATGTCCCGTACGGGCACGTCCTGCACAGCGGCGTGACCGTGGTGCAGCACATCTACGACACCCACTTCGCCGGGGTGGCGCAGGTGGAGCAGATGCGTCGGCGGTGGCGGCGGCTGTCCGGGGTGATCGACCCGACGGTGTACGAGCGGGTCGCCGAGCGCCTCGACGAGCAGTTGCGCTGTGCCGTCGAGTGGCGGGATCAGATCAACACGTACTTCTTCCGTAAGTCAGGGGTGCCGGACGCACGGGGACGCCGCATCCACTGACCCGACCGGCTTTCCGGCCGGGTCCGCGCGTTGTCACGCGCTCACCACGGGTGCACGGTGCCGTCCTGCAACCGGTTCACCGGCAGGTAGGCCGGCGAATACGGGTACCGGGCCGCTGCCTCCTCGTCGATGTCCACCCCGAGGCCCGGCGTCTCCGCCGGGTGCAGGTAGCCGTCGGCGAAGTGGTAGCCGTGGGGGAACACCTCGTCGGTGGCCGGGGTGTGCCGCATGTACTCCTGCAACCCGAAGTTCGGGATGGCGATGTCCAGGTGCAGCGCGGCGGACATGCAGACGGGGGAGAGGTCGGTGGCCCCGTGCGAGCCGCTGCGCACCTGGTGCAGGGCCGCCAGGTCGAAGATGCGGCGCAGGTGGGTGATGCCGCCGGCGTGCACCACCGTGGCGCGGATGTAGTCGATGAGTTGTTCCCGGATGAGCTGGGCGGCGTCGAAGATCGTGTTGAAGACCTCGCCGACGGCGATCGGGGTGGTGGTGTGCTGCCGGATCAGCCGGAACCCCTCCTGCAGGTCCGCGGGGACCGGATCCTCCATCCAGGTCAGCGCGTACGGTTCCAGGCTCTTGCCGAGCCGGGCCGCCTCGATCGGGGTCAGCCGGTGGTGCACGTCGTGCAGTAGCCGCACGGTGGGGCCGAACTCGTCGCGGACCCGGGCGAACACCGTGGGCGCGTGCGCCAGGTAATGCTCGGTGGACCAGGTGGTCTCGCTGGGCAGGGCCGCGTCGGCCGGCTCGTAGAACATCTTGTCGGCGCTGACCCCGTATGTCCTCGGCAGGCCGGGAACGCCGCACTGCACCCGGACCGCCCGGTAGCCCAGGTCGAGGTAGCGGCCCACCTCGGTCAGTACCTCGTCGATCGTCTCGCCGTTGGCGTGGCCGTACACGGTGACGCCGTCGCGGGACCGGCCGCCGAGCAGTTGGTAGACCGGCAGGCCGGCGACCTTGCCCTTGATGTCCCACAGCGCGGTGTCCACGGCGGCGACGGCGCTCATGGTGACCGGCCCACGCCGCCAGTACGCCCCCTGGTAGAGGTACTGCCAGGTGTCCTCGATCCGGGCCGGATCCCGGCCGATCAGCAGCGGCACCACATGGTCGCGCAGGTACGAGGCGACGGCCAGTTCGCGGCCGTTGAGGGTGGCGTCCCCGACCCCGGTGACGCCCTCGTCGGTGACGATCTTCAGGGTGACGAAGTTGCGTCCCGGACAGGTCACGATGACCCGCGCGTCGACGATTCTCACGCGTTCTCCTTGGAGCACCAGGGCGGGTACGACACGGCCGATCAGGGCTGGTCGCCTCTGGCCGTTGGCTAGCCGGTCTGGCAGGCGGCGCCGTTGAGCCGGAAGTCGGTGGGCGGCGGGTTGCTGGTGCCGTAGCTGCCCTGCACACCGAAGCTGACCGTGCCACCTGGCGGGAGGTCGGCGTTCCAGGCGACGTTTCGGGCGGTGACCGCGGTCCCCGCCTGGCTCACCTGGGCGTTCCAGGCGTTGGTGACCCGCTGCCCGGCCCCGAACGACCAGGTCAACGTCCATCCGGTCAGCGCCGACCCACGGTTGGTGGCCCGCACCTCGGCGGTGAACCCGCCGGTCCACTGGTTGACCGTCCAGGAAACCAGGCACGTCGGCGCGGCGGTGGGTGAGGCGGTCGGCGGCGGGGTGGTGG
>NZ_SMJY01000182.1:0-12308 GCF_004348355.1 Micromonospora sp. KC721
GGCGGAGGCGGGGGGAGACGACCTGGCAGGCGGCCAGCGCGGCGCCGGTGGCCGCGGTCAGCTCGGGCTCCGGGCCCACCTGGACCGGGCAGGGGAACGCCGCGCCGAGCAACTCGGCGACCAGCGGAAGCCGGGCGGAACCGCCGGCGAGCAGGACCGCGTCCAGCTCCGCCGGGGTCAGGCCGGCGCTGCGGACGGCGTCCAGCAGCAGGTCGACGGTCATCGCGACGGCAGGGCGGATCAGCTCCTCGAACTGCCCGCGGCTCACCGGCACCCGGGTCGGTCCGGCCGGAAGCTCCAGCAGCACGTCGGTCTCCGTGACGACGGTCAGCTCGTGTTTGGCCCGGTCGCAGGCCGTGGTCAGCTCGCGCGGCACGACGTCCGCGCCGGCCCGGCCGGCGTCGGCCGAGCCGCGGGCCAGGACGGTGCGGACGTGGTCGGCTAGTTCCTCGGTCAGGTCTGCCCCGCCGCATCCGGGCAGCGACCGGGCCAGACCGACGGTGCCGTACGTCCCGTCGTGGTGGCGGCGGACCAGTGCCGCCTCGAAGGTCTCCCCGCCGAGGCCGTAGACGGCGGCGAGGGCGCCGGAGAAGCCCCGCGCCGCGTGGTACTCGGCGACCGTGACCGGGGCGGGCAGCAGCGTCACCCGGGGCAGACCGATCTCGGTCAGGGCGCGGTGCAGCAGCTCCCGTCGGTGCGTGCCCCAGCCTGCCGGGTGGCTGACCACGACCGCCTCGGCGGGGCCGCCCTCGGTGACCCGGGCCTGCTCCGCCACCCACCCGGCCAGCACCGCGGTCAGGGTCTGCGCCGGGTAGGCGTCGCCGTCCACCACGACGGGGATGTCGTCGCCGACCCGGTGCGCGAAACACCGCACGGTGCGGCCGTCGCCGGCTACCGCGGGCACACCCAGCGTCATCGCGCCGTCAGCGGAGAGGTGCAACGTCGAGGGGGCGGTGGTCGAGCCGGCGTGCAGAACGACCGGCTCCGGCGCGGACCAGCCGGCGCCCCACCGCCGGGCGACCGCGGCGGCGGTGGTGGTGCATCCGATGTCAATTCCCAGGACGTACGGCATCGTCTCTCTCTCACCAGGAGTTGGCCGGCCGGCGGCGACGGTGTCGGTGCCCGTACGGCGACACGGTCCGGCAGACCCCGTGGGGGTCCTACGTTCGTACCAGAGATCCACCGCGGACCTACTCCCTAAATCCCGACCGCTCGGTTCCCCCTATCCCCCTAACCGGTGACGGGGGAGGCCCCCGACGCGGGCCCGCATACTTTCGGGTCCATCCCCGATGCCCGACGTCGGCCCCGTCCGTAGCGTCACCGATCACTGCGGCGCACCACTCGTCGCCGACCAGACGTTCGAGGGGAAACCATGGAACCGAACCAGACCCTGCACGACTTCGTGCTCAACCTGCTCATCGACGCGGACGCCCGGTCGGCCTTCGACCTCGACCCGGAGGGTGCCCTGCGGGCTGCGGGGCTGCAGGACATCACCGCCGCGGACGTGCAGGACGTCGTGCCGCTGGTGGTCGACTACGCCCCGGTGCAGGGCCTCACCTCGCTGGCGCCGACGGCGGTCGGTGTCGACCAGCTGCCGCTGGACACCACGGACGTCGTCGGCCAACTCCAGAGCGTGACCCAGCAGTTCGCCGTCGCCGGCTCGGCCAGCGGGGTCGACGTCAAGGCGGGCGTGCTCGGCACGATCGCCGTCGACCCGACCACCGTCTCCGTGGGCGCGGCCGTCCTGCCGGGTATCGGTCTCGGCGTCGGGCGTGACGGGCTGGACACCGACCTGACCGGCGTCGGTGACGTCGCGCACACCCTGGACGCCGGTGTGGTGGGCGGCCTGGACAGCGCCGTCGAGCCGGTGACCCGCGACGCCGTGGACACCACCACCGGTGTCGTCGGTGACCCCCTCGGTACGGGCGACGGTCTGGTCGGCGGGAGCCTGGACGGTGTGCTGCCGAACACCCAGGGCCACGTCGGCGGGCTGGTCGACTCGCTCGGTGTGAACGACACCCTGGGCGGGCTCGATGTGGGCAACCCGGTGCAGGACCTGGACCTCACCGGCACCGTCACCGGCGTCACCTCCCACGTGGACTCCACCGTCTCGGGCACGCTGGGCGGTGCCACCGGTACGGTCGGCGGTCTCAGCGGTGGCGTGAGCGGGAGCGTCGGCGTGCACGGCGAGGCCAACGCCTCTGTCGACACCGGCCTGCTCGGACTCGGCGACGGCCTGCTCTGAACGGTCGTACCACGGCGGAAGGGGTCGGGTCACCTCGGGGGTCCCGGCCCCGTCCGCCGTACCCGCCCCTCTTGATTAATGCGGGGCTATCGGCACACTTGGTCCCGTGATGGCGGGAATTTGGTTGGATGTGCTGGACGAACTCGCCGGCACCTGCACCGCCCACGGCCGCGCCGACCTGCTGCGCACGGTCCGCCAGAAACGGGCCCAGCTGCTCGATCCGGCGCTGCGGGTGCTGGTCGTCGGCGAGCCGGACCAGGGCAAGAGTCAACTGGTCAACGCGATCGTCACCGCCCAGGTCTGCCCGGTCGGTGACGGTCGGACCACCGTTCTGCCGACCGTGGTCCGGCACGCCGAGACCGCCTCGGCGGCGCTGGTGCGGACCCCGCCGGAACCGCAGGCCACCACCGCCGGCAGTCCGGCGACGGTCGAGCGGACCCTGTTGCCGTTGGACCGGATCGCCGCCGGTGTCGCCGGAACCCTGGTGCCGCGCTCGGGGGGCGGCACCGCCCATGTCGAGATCGGCGTTCCCCGGGCGTTGCTCGGTGCCGGTCTGGTGCTCGTGGACACTCCGGGCACCGACGGGGTGGCGGGTTCCGGCAGCGCGGCTCCGGTGGTCGCCCTGCACCGGGCGGACACCGTCCTGCTGGTCTCCGACTCCACCCGGGAACTCTCCGTCGCCGAGCTGAACATGCTGCTGCACCTCACCCGTTCCCATCCCAACGTGGTGGTGGTGCAGACCAAGACGGACCTGGTACCGGACTGGCGGGCGGTTGCCGACCGCAACCGGCGGCACCTGCAGGAGGCCGGCGTCCCGGCGCCGCTGATCCCCGTCTCGGCGGCGCTGCGGATGCGCGCCGCGGCCGGCGACGACCACCAGCTCAACACCGAGTCGGGTTTTCCCCTGCTGATCGCCCGGCTGCGCCGGGACCTGGCCGGCAAGAGCGACACCCTGGCCCGGGTGTCGGTGACCGCGCTCGCCCGGGCCGTGGTCGAGCAGTTGGCCGCCCCGCTGCGGGCCGAACTGGACAACCAGCAGGCCACGGAGCGGGAGGGGCCGATCGCTCGGTTGCACGCCGCCCAGCGGGAGGTGGACGAGCTGCGCCGCTGTTCGACCCGGTGGCAGAACACCCTGGTCGACGAGCTGGCCGACCTGCTCTCGGACGTCGAGTACGACATGCGCGAGCGCACCCGTCAGATCCTGCGCGCCGTCGACGAGGCGTTCGACACGGCCGACCCGCTCACCGGCTGGGACGTGTTCCAGGACTGGTTGGAGCGGAGCCTGACCGAGGCGGCCCGGGAGAACCACGAGTGGCTGGTGCAGCGCTGCGACTGGGTGGCGCGGCGGGTCGCGAGCAACTTCGCCCGGTACGGGCACCACGTGCTGCCGCCCTGGTCGATGGCGGTGCCCGATGACCTCGCCGACCGGCTGCCGCAGCTGGAGTGTCCGTCCGTCGACCGGTTCACCCTGAGCCAGAAGCTGCTCACCGGCATGAAGGGGTCGTACGGCGGGATGTTGATGTTCGGGCTCGCGTTGACGCTGGCCGGTATGCCCATGATCAACCCGGTCTCGGTCGGGTTCGGTGCGCTGCTGGGCGGCAAGAGCATCCGCGACGAGGGCAAGCAGATGCTTCGCCGCCGCCAGTCCACCGTCAAGGCGGCCGTCCAGCGGCACGTCGACGACTTCTTCGTGGCGATGACGAAGGACTGCCGGGACACCGTCCGGCAGGTGCAGCGACTGCTCCGCGACCACTTCACCGCGCTGACGGAGGAGTTGCAGGAGAGCATCGTCGAGTCGTTGCGCACCGCCAAGCAGGCCGCCGAGACGGACGCCGCCGTCCGGGACCGGCGGCAGCGGGAGATCCGGGCGAAGATGACCGGGTTGGCCCGGCTGTACGAGCAGGCTCAGGCGCTGACCGCGGCCCGTCCCGGGCCGGTGCTGCTGGAGCAGCCGGCGTGACCGGTGCAGCGGGGATCGAGGCCGCCGTCCGGCGCCTGCTGCACGAGGCGCTCGACCGGTGCCGCAACGATCCGGGCGTGGCCGGACCGCTGCGCCACCAGCTCGCCCGGTTGGACCGCCCGGTGCGGGTCGCTGTCGTCGGCCCCTGGCGCTGCGGGAAGTCGACCCTGCTGAACGCGTTGATGGGAGAGGTGGTCGCGCCGGTCGGCGAGGTCGCGGGCGGCGACGCCTTCGTCTGGTACGAGGACGGCCCCACGCCTCGTGCCACCGCCTGGTCCGCCGACCGGCCGCCGCAGGAACTGGCGGTCGCCCGGTCCGCGTCCGGGATGCGGGTGGGCCTGGGTGGCCCGGCCGCGAACGGGCTGACCGACGTGGTCGTGCGGTGGCCGACCCGATCCCTGCGGCACCTGACGCTGCTCGACACGCCGGCGTTCGGTGCGGACGAGCCGGGTCCGGTCGTCGAGCGGGTGCTGAACGAGGCGGACGCGGTGCTCCACCTGACCCGGGACGGGCGGCACGGCGACCTGCGGTTGCTGGAGGCCGGCCGGGAGAGCCTGGTCGGCCAGGCCGCCCCGGTGCCGGTGGTCCTGGTGCGCTCGCGGGCGGACGAGATTGGGGGTGGGCAGATCGACGCGTTGCTCACCGCCCGGCAGCTCGCCCGCCGCCAGCAGCGGGATCCGCGGGTGGCGGCCCGCTGCTGGCACGTCGTGGCGTGCAGCGGGGCGGTCGGTCTGGCCGGACGGACGCTGGCGGAGCCGGAGTTCGCCGCGTTGGCGGAGCTGGCCCGGGTACCGCGTCCGGAGTTGGCGGGCCACCTTCTCTCCGCCGACCGCTTCCTGCGCGGCGAACTGCCGGTGTACCTGGACACCGCGGACCGCGCCGCGTTGGTGGACCGGCTGGGCCTGTTCGGGGTCCGGCTGGCCACCACGCTGGTCCGGACCGGCTGTGACACCCGGGCGAAACTCGCCGCCGAGCTGGTGCGCCGCAGCGGCCTCGCCGAGCTGCGGGAGTCGGTGCACCGGCTCTTCGTCGACCGGCAGGGCGTCCTCAAGGCCCGATCGGCGTTGGCCACGGTGGAGGCCGTGGCGCGGACCCGGCCGGCGGCGGACGGCCGCGCTCTGCTCGGCGCCGTGGAGCGGGTCCTCGCCGGCGCGCACGAGTTCGCCGAGCTGCGGCTGTTCGCGGCGCTGCACGGCGACCGGTCAGGGTTCGACGCCGGAACCGTCGAGGAGGCACGGCGGCTGCTCGGCGGCGAGGGCAGCAGCCTGCCCGCGCGGCTCGGGGTGGAGTTCGACGCGCCCGTGCGGCGACTGTGGGAGGCCGCCACCGAGGCGCAGCGGCGGTGGCGGGAGCGTGCGGAGGACCCGAGGCTACGGTTGGGCCAGCGGCGCGGGGCGCAGGTCGTCGCCCGTAGCTGCGAGGGGATGCTCGCCGAGCTGGTCGACCGCAGCCGGCGGCCCGCGCCGGCGTAGCCGTCGCAGCCAATCGATCGGGCGGACCTTCTCCAACGGCAGGAAGCCGGCCATCGCCACCAGGTGCGGCGCGAACGAGATGGTGATGGTCGCGAAGGTGATCAGGTGGAAGGTGTAGAAGAAGCCGACCGTGACGAGTCGCCAGCGTTCGCGGAGCAGGAACACCAGCGGGCTGAGGACCTCGAAGGCGAGGATGCCGAACTGCGCCACGATCAGCAGGTAGGGCACCTGGGCGATCAGGTCCGCCAGGTCGGTGCCGCGCCGGATGATCGCTCGCGCCAGCACGGATCCGGTGGCCCAGTCCAGCCCGCCGAAGCGCAGCTTGGCCCAGGCGGCCAGGAAATAGGTGCAGATCACCGCGATCTGGGTGACGCGCAGGGCCCAGCCAGCCGCCTCGCTGCGGGTGGCGTCGCCGTGCCGGGCGCGGCCGGCGGTGGGCAGGGCGGCCAACGCGACGAGGAAGGCGAACCGGTCGTGGTCGACCTTCCCGTAGCTCATCGCGATGATCATCCACTGGAAGTAGAGCGCGAAGATCGACCAGCCGAGGAGTCGGGGCGCGCGTCCGGTCGCGGCCAGCAGGGCGAGCGGAAGCAGCGTCCAGAAGATCACCGCGACCAGCGTGGGGGTCGGGGTGGGCAGCGGCAGCAGCCGACCGATCAGCAGCGGCTGGTACAGCTCGCCGGGCACGTCGACCCGGGTGCGCACCCAGGGTGTGAAGACGACGAGGTCGGCGGCGACGAACAGATAGACCAGGGTACGGAAGGCGGCGACCCGGCCGCGGGGTACGGCCTCGGTGAGCCAGCCGGTCACCGGGTCGCCTCCCAGCGCACCGCGGTCTCGTCGATCCACGTGCCGGTGGGCCGGCCCTGACGGATGCCGTACCAGCGGATGACGATGCGCACCTCGACCAGCTCCGGTGCGTCGGGGTGCCGTTCGGCGTACGCCTCGGCGACCTGTCGCAGTCGGTCCGGGTCGGCGGCGTACCGGGACTGCTGGCCCTCGATCTCGGCCCGGCGAATACCGGTGGCCTCCTGGCCCAGCGCGATCACCGTGCCGGACCGGTCGACGCCCTCGACCCGGGTGTCGGGGGCGGGCGCGTCCGGCGGCGGAGAGGTGGAGTACATCCGGAACGGGCCGAACGGGAAGTGGTCATCGAGGCCGACGACGGTGCCGGCCAGGAGCAGGCCGGCACCGAGGGCGGTGGCGACCAGCCGGCTGGCCCGGCCGCGGGAGGTCAACGTCTCCATCGGGTCGTGACGATACGGGATGCCTGTCGCACGTGGGCTCCCGCGCGGCGTCACTCCTGCGTGTCGCGGTGCGGGGTGGGCCGGAGGGTGGGCGCGGACGACGACGGCCGGACCCGGGGCGGTCCGGCCGTCGTCGGTCGGTGCTCAGTGCTTCTGATCGGCCAGCTGCTTGCGGACGTCGTCCATGTTCAGGGCCCGAACCTGTTCGATGAGGTTCTCCAGCGCCGACTCGGGCAGCGCGCCGGGCTGGGCGAAGACGATCACGCCGTCCCGGATCGCCATGATCGTCGGGATGGAGCGGATGTCGAACTTGGCGCCGAGTTCCTGCTGCGCCTCGGTGTCGACCTTGCCGAAGACGATGTCCGGGTGCTTGTCCGAGGAGCGCTCGTAGACCGGGGCGAACCGCTTGCACGGGCCACACCATTCGGCCCAGAAGTCGACCAGCACGATGCCGTCGCGCTCGGTCACCTCGTCGAAGTTGGCCGTGGTCAGCTCAACCGTTGCCATTGCTCTCTCCGATCAGCGGGCTGCTTTGCGTCCGGTAGAACCAGGGCCGCTCTCCGGGAATTCCCGGTCGGGCGGGGCCGAAACCGTCCGGTCCGCGTCCCGGGTCGCGAGGGCATCGAGGCCCATCTGTTCACTGGGTGTGCGGAACGCAAATGCAACACGCACTTGCGTCACCTCTCGTGATGGGAGCGTTTCCAGGGAGATCGTCACAATCCACCACTACGAATCGGTAACTTGGGCCGTGACGAGGGTTGATGCAAGGTGCAGAGATCCTTCTCGTGACACGCTTCGTCACTGACAGTAATGTCACAAAAAGATAAATGTGACGTCCGTCTCTGTTCGTATGTCCTGCGGGTGGGGCAGAATCTTGGGCATCAGAGCGTGGGCGGCGGGTGCCGGGGAGGGCCCCGCCGCTCATTGCGTCCCCCGCCGGGCGCGGCCGTGTGACATTTCCACCCCGCCTCCGACCCCGCCAATTCCTTAACCAGCGGTAAGGCATGCTGTGGCGACTCCATCGCCGTCCGTCGGAGGGGACAAGGATGCAGTTCGGCCGCTACTACGAGGAATTCGAGGTCGGCGCGGTCTACCGGCACTGGCCGGGCAAGACCGTCACCGAGTACGACGACCACCTCTTCTGCCTGCTCACCATGAACCACCACCCGTTGCACCTGGACGCCCACTACGCGGAGTCGGCGACCCACTTCCAGCGCAACGTGGTCGTCGGCAACTACGTCTACTCCCTGCTGCTGGGCATGTCCGTGCCGGACGTCAGCGGCAAGGCGATCGCCAACCTGGAGGTCGAGTCCCTGCGGCACGTGGCCCCGACCTTCCACGGCGACACCATCTACGGCGAGACCACCGTGCTCGACAAGCGGGAGTCCGGCTCGAAGCCGGACCGTGGCGTCGTCTCGGTGGAGACCCGCGGCTACAACCAGGACGGCACCCTGGTCTGCGTCTTCCGGCGCAAGGTCATGGTGCCCAAGAAGGAGTACGCCGCTGCGGCGGTGCCCGACGGCGTCGACCCGGAACGGCCCAGCTTCCCCACGCCCCGCTGAGTGCCCCCTCGGCCCACGGGCCCCGTCCCCGCCGTTCTGGCCGGACCGGGGTCCGGGCCGGTCCCGGAGGCATATGCTGGCGCCGGAGGTCTGAGATGAGCCACTCCCTCGCCGGAGAGCCGCCCGCTGCCGGACGCCGCGCCGCACCGCTGACCACGGCCATCTACTCCGCCGCCGAGTGGGACCTGCTGACCACCGTGCCCGGCCGGGTGCTCGTGGCTGCCGCGGCCACCCCCGGGCGGCCGTCCCGCGGTGTCCCCGCCGGGCTCGCCGGGCTCGACGCGCTCGCCGCCGGCCGGGCCTTCGACAGCGACCTCGTCCGCGCCGTCGTCGCCGCGATCTACGCCCGGCACGACGGCGGTTCGACCCCGACCGACAACCGTACCGACCTGGTCGACCTGCTCGCCGCGTGCCGGGCGGTGGTGCGGGTGCTGCACCGCCGGGCCGACCCGGCCGACTCGGCCGCGTACCGGCAGTGGGTGGAGTCCGTGGGGGTGCGCGTCTGCCACGCCGACAACCGCACCAGCCCGGCCGACCGGCGCTTTCTCGATCGTCTCGGCGAGGCGCTGGGGCTGCGGCGGTGACCGGGGCGGCCTGCGGCGGCCGCCCGGCTGTGCGTACCCTCTGGTGACCGTGACCGAGGATCAGCTCGACGTGGGCGTCGGCCCCTGGCCCGGCGACCCGCCGGACGACCCACGGTACGACCCGGAGCTGCTCGCCCACGGCGACCGGCGCAACGTGGTCGACCGCTACCGCTACTGGCGGCGGGAGGCCGTCGTGGCCGACCTCGACCAACGTCGGCACGACTTCCACGTGGCTATCGAGAACTGGCAGCACGACTTCAACATCGGCACCGTGGTGCGCAACGCCAACGCCTTCCTCGCCGCCGAGGTGCACATCGTCGGGCTGCGCCGGTGGAACCGGCGCGGCGCCATGGTGACCGATCGCTACCAGCACGTCCGGCACCACCCGACCATCGAGGAGTTCGTCGCCTGGGCGGCCGGGGCGGAGCTGCCGGTGGTGGGCATCGACAACCTTCCGGGTTCCCGGCCGTTGGAGACCACCACCCTGCCCCGACGCTGCGTCCTGCTCTTCGGGCAGGAGGGGCCGGGGCTGTCCGAACCGGCGCGGAGCGCCTGCCACCAGCTCTTCTCCATCGCCCAGTACGGGTCGACCCGTTCGATCAACGCCGGGGTGGCCAGTGGTATCGCCATGCACTCCTGGATCCGCGCCCACGCCGGCCCGCCCCCGGCCTGACCCCGGCAGCCGGATCGCCGGTGCCCCCGAAACGGCCACATCGCTTGACGATCAACCGGCGCGGGGTGACTGTGGGTTGATGAGTGTTGTGGTGAGTTGTCCCAGGTGCGCGGGGTCCGTGCGGCCCCCCGATCTGATGCACGGTGAATCGCGGTGCGCGCGGTGTGGCCCGGTCGCGCCGTGGCACGTACCCGAGCGCATCGACGAGGCGATCCTGGCGAGCGTGGTCGACCGGGTGGCCGCCACCGGGGCGGAACGGCCGGGCGTGCCCCTGTGGTGCCCGTGGCCGCTGCCCAACGGCTGGACGGTGACCGGGGTCGGCTGGGCCGGCGACGACGCCACCGGGGTCCGGGCAGCCGCCCTCGCCTGCGCCGGCCCGGCGCCGCTCGGCGGTGGGCTGGCCGAACTGGTGCTGGTGGCCGAGGAGCCGGGAGTCGGGCTGGGTGCCCGGCTCGCCGGAGTGTCCGGGCCGGACCCGGGTCCGGGGCTCGCGGAGGTGCTGACCGGGCCGGGGCCGGGCCTCGGGCATCCGCAGCACGTCGAGCCGGCCCGGATCAGGGCGGGCGGACACCCGACTCCACTGTGGCTGGTGAATTCGGCGACGGATCGAAGCGCGTACGCCGGCGAGGCTCGGGGAATGTGGCTTCATGCGATAGCCTGGCCGGCGAGCGCGGGTCACCTCCTCGCGGAGGACGTCGTCCTACACGACCTCGCCGAGTGGACTCCGCCCGAGCTCGTGTACGGCGCACCGTCCCCGTACCTGCACGGCAGGGCATAGTCGCTCTGGTGGGCTTGTCGGGGAGCGGACGCAGATATTCACCATACGACACCACACTGATACCCTGAGTTCCGCTGCGGTAATCGGACCCGGCGCCGCGCGAGAGGATGGCCCGCTATGGTCAAGAAGGTCCTCACCTGGGCCGGCATCGCATTCTTGATCTTCTTTGTCGCCTACCGGCCGAACTCCGCCGCGGACGTGTTCAAGTCACTCGGTGGTGGCATCGTCGACATCGCCCAAGGCTTCGGCGACTTCTTCACCAGCCTGGTCGCCTAACCGCCGATGGGCAGCCCGTCCGGACCTCCTTACGACCCCGACGACCCGGACCGGGAGCGTCGGGAGCGGGACACCGAGCCGATCCCGCGGTACCGGCCCGACGACGAGCCGGGCCGCGGTCCTGACATGACGGGCGGGCCGTTCCTCTCCGACGACGTCGGTTACGGCGTCGGCCCGAGTGGCTACCCGGGAGAGGGGCGGGCCGGTCGAACCTGGGATCCGGACCAACCACCGGTCATCTCCGAGGAGGAGTTGGCCGGCCTACGCGCCGACGCCCAGGGCATGGCACCTCGACGGGTGCTGCCGCTGGAGGACGAACCCAGCTCACTGGTCGCCCGCTACCTGTTCCCCACCGAGCGTTACCGCGGTGAGTGGAAGCGGCACTGGATCCACCTCACCACCCCGATCCTGGTCGGCGTCGCCGCCACCTTCGTGCTCGGCTACCTCTCCGGTTTCCTCGCCGGGCAGGACGTCGGCGCCCTCACCACCATCGCCGTGCTGCTCTGGTTCGCGGTGATGGGCTGGGTCGCCTGGCGGGTCGCCGACTGGTGGTACGACCGCTTCATCCTGACCAACAAGCGGGTCATGGTGGTCAACGGCATCATCACCCGCCGGGTGGCCATGATGCCGCTGACCCGGGTCACCGACATGAAGTACGAGCAGAGCCCAACCGGACGGGCGCTGAACTACGGCACCTTCGTGCTGGAGTCCGCCGGCCAGGAACAGGCCCTCCGCGAGATCAAGAACCTGCCGAACCCCAACGAGCTCTACCTGCGTGTGGTCGAGGAGATGTACGAGCCGCAGGCGGTCGAAGCGCGGCTGGGCAAGGAAGCCGACGAGGCGAAGGCCGACGACGGAGCCTGAGGCTCCCCGGCCTACCCGGGGCGGCCTACGGCTTTTCGACCGTCCGTCGACGTAACGGGGCACCATCCGCCCTCGACCCGGCCGCTCCGCCATGACAGCCTGCCAGGAGATTGGGCGGGGGAGGTGTGTGGTGGACGAGCGGGATCCGCTGGAGGAGGAGTTCCGCGAGTTCGTCGCGGCCCGCTCCGAAGCCCTGCTGCGCACCGCGTACCTGCTGGCCGGGGACTGGGCCACCGCCGAGGACCTGCTCCAGACCGCGCTCACCAAGACCTACCTTGCCTGGAAACGGCTGGGCGGCATAGAGGCCGTCGAGCCGTACGCCCGCCGGGTCATGGTCAACACGTCGACGAGCTGGTGGCGCCGACGGTGGCACGGGGAACGCCCCACCGAGGTGCTGCCCGAGCGGGCCGGGGCCGACGAGATCGAACAGCAGCTCGACCGGGACGTGCTCTGGCGACACCTGAGCGCGCTGCCCGCCCGACAGCGGGCGGTGCTGGTGCTCCGCTTCTACGAGGACATGTCGGAGGCGCAGACCGCCGCCCTGCTGGAGATCTCACCGGGCACGGTGAAGAGCCAGACCTCGCGGGCACTGGCCACCCTGCGCCGCCGGCTCGGCGCGGAGGCCGCCCTGGACGCCGCCCTTGACC
>NZ_SMJY01000183.1:0-12276 GCF_004348355.1 Micromonospora sp. KC721
GCGGGTAGGTGGGCCGGCGTGACCGAAGACGTTCCCGTGACCGACGCGCCCGTGACCGACGCGGTCGCCGACGAGCCCGACACCCGGCGCATCGACGAGCTGCTCGAGGACCTCTACCACGGCCAGGAACGAATCAGCCAGGCGGCCATCTACCGCCGCGCCGTCGCGGCGGAACTCCCCGCGCGGCTGCTCACCCGGATCGCCACGCTGCCGCAGGGCGAGTACGCGGTGGACGAGGTCGCCGACCTGCTCGGCGGCTCGGTCATCTGACACCCCGGAAGGAGACCCAGATGTCCGACGAGGCGCGCCGCGAGAGGCAACCGG
Organism: Micromonospora sp. KC721; assembly: GCF_004348355.1. Classification (NCBI taxonomy): domain Bacteria; kingdom Bacillati; phylum Actinomycetota; class Actinomycetes; order Micromonosporales; family Micromonosporaceae; genus Micromonospora; species Micromonospora sp. KC721. Next base: position 325 of record NZ_SMJY01000183.1, read on the forward strand.
CGCTCGGCCAGCCACCGGAGGGCACCGACACCCTCCCCGACCCGGACTTCGCCAACGAGCACGACCGCACCGCCGTGGACCGCGAGGTCATCACCGGCACCGACGAGGACGAACGGGAACCGGAGGCCTCGCGCGGCTGGGCCGGCCACGACCACGGCACCACCCCCACCTGACGACGGGGACGGGGCAGCTGCGGGATACGACGGAAGGGGCCGGCACACGCCAGCCCCTTCCGTCGTGTCGGGGTCACTTCTCGTCGTGGCCGCCCTCGGCGGCCTGCTGCGCCACCGCGTACCCGAGCTGGAGGAAGTCCGACGCGGCCACCGCGGTCAGCGCGGTGGCGACGAGGCGGGTCAGCCGGGGCGCCAACACCAGTCCGCCGGTCAGGCCGGTGGCGATCCACACCGCCAGGCAGAACGGGCAGCTCAGCAGCTCACCGATGGCGTGGCGGGTGGGGCTGCCGGAGTCGCGGACCTGTTCCATCACCTCGCCGCTGCCGATGGGGTGGTCGTAGCGGGTGAACGGGGCCCGAAGCGGACTGGTGACGGCGTCCTTGGTGAGCAGCCGGCTCAACTTGTGGGTGGCGATGCCGAGCAACACCACGTCGGCGGTGGCCGGGCGCTCCGGTACCGGCCGGCCGGTCGCCTTGACCAGCGCGGCCAGGGACGCGGTCACGGCCGCGTAACTGCCCATCGCCTTCAGGTACGCGTCCAGCGGCCTGTTCTCCTGCGGCGCGTACGCCTGGCGCAGCCGCGCCACCCTCTGCTTCACGCCCATCCCGGCCACGCCGGCCTCCTCGTCCTTGTCGGGTCCGCTCAACCGGCGGTCAGGTTTTCGGCCACCTCGCCGGCGAGGTTGGCCAGGGCCTCGTCGGCCAGGTCGTCGGGCCCGTCCCCGGTCAGGTCGAGCCGGACCCGGGAACCGCCGGCGTCGGCGGGCTCCACCTGGATCTCCGCCGACCACCCGGGCGCGGCGTCGTTGCTCCACCGCGCCCGTAGCGGATCGGTGCTGGTCTGCGGGCGTCCCCCGGCTCCGGACCGCAACGGTTCGGGCAGCCACGCCGACGCCCGGTCCGGGTCGGTCGCCGTGCTGAACACCACCTCGGGTGGGGCGGACATCCCCTGTTCGGCGCGCATCGTCAGGAACCGTCCCGCAACCGGCTCGGGTCGACCTCGCGCCCGGGGTTACGGGCCAGGTACTCGGTCTCCAGTTCGGCGGTTCGCCGTAGGTGGGTGGCGAGCGCGGAGTCCGACGCGTGGCGCAGGGTGTCCAGCCGGGTGCGGTGCAGGCTGTGCAGCTCGCGGAACAGGTCCTCGTCGTCCAGTTCTCCCGGGTCGATGCCGGGCGGCTCCTCGTCGACAACCGTGACGGCGTGGTCGCCGTCCCACTCGGTCATCCGCTGCTCCGGGCTGACGTCGCCGGCCTGGCGTACTGATTCGGTCATGTCGCCCCCCTGGGCTCGTCTTGGCTGGCACCTAGACGGATGCCCACACCACCTGTGACCAAACCCGGCTACGACACCGCGTCGGAGAGCGCCGGCCGTCCCGGTACCCTCGATGCCATGAAGCGGCTCTGGACACCGGCGTGGATCGCCCGCCACGTGGCCATGGTCGTGCTGGTGGTCGGGTTTCTGGCGTTGGGGTGGTGGCAGATCAGCCGCGCCGCCTCGGGCAACACGCTCAGTTGGGCGTATGCGGTGGAGTGGCCGATCTTCGCCGGCTTCGTGGTCTTCGTCTGGTGGCGGGAGGTGCGGCACGCGCTGCGCGGCCGGGAGACCGGCGCGGAGCCGGTCACCGGTCCGACCGGCCCGGTCATGGTCGGTGACGGCACGTCCGTCTCGCCGGTACGCCGTCCGGTGCGGGTGTCCCGGGTGTCGACGGTCGAGGTACCGGAGGACGCCGACCTGGCCGCCTACAACCGCTACCTGACCTGGTTGAACGCCAATCCGGGCGCGCGGCCCGGTGACTATCCCGGCTGAACGCCGGCGTGGAAGGACGGACGACGGTGGGCGCAGCCCTTACCCGGTACCGCGTGATCGCCTGGATCGTGGGCGTGGCGCTGGTCGTGCTGGTGCTGATCGGCATGCCGCTGAAGTACGGATTCGACGAGCCGATCGTGGTCGCGGTCGTCGGCACCGCACACGGCTGGCTCTACATGCTCTACCTGGCCGCCACCTTCGACCTGGGCCGTCGGGTCAACTGGCCGTTGCGCCGGATGCTGCTGGTGATGCTCGCCGGCACGGTGCCGTTCGTGTCGTTCGTGGCCGAGCGGAAGGTCACCCGGGGGCTCGCCGCACGCCCGCAGCCGGCACCCGAGCCGCTGCCCACCGCCTGACCACCTCGCCGGTCAGCGGTCCGGACGCCAGCACCCGGTGGTCGGGGGCTGCTCGGCGTCGGCGTACCGGTGTTCCCGCCGCGCCTGGCGCAGGGCCGCCACGACCTGCTCGAACTGCTCGGTGTCGTCGCTGCTGAACAGCAGCACCTCGACGCCCCGGCTGTGCCCCCACAGTTCGTACGCGGGGGGCCGCCAGCGGTCCCCCGCGTACGCCAGCAGCACCGGCAGCATCCAGACCACCCCCAGCGCCAGGTACGCCCCGGCGGTGAGCCGGTGCAGCCCTCCGGTGAAGCCGAGCAGGACCCCGACGGCGGCGATGGTGGCGGCGGTGACCGCGACGACGCGGACTGCCAGCCGGTCGTGCGGTCCCCGGCCGGTACGCAGGTGGGTGAGTTCGCCGACCAGGAACGTGTTCCGGCCAACGTTGAACCGTTCGGTGGTGACCACGATGCCCGAACGGGCGTAGAGCAGCGTCGCCCGGCGGGGGTCCCGCGGCGGGCGGGTGGCGGAACGGTGTGCCTGCACGGCGTACTCCCCCCGGCCGGCGATGCCGGTACTCCCACCATCGCCACCGGCGCACGACGGGATTCCCGGCCTCAGGGCTCCATTCTGTGCCGCCCGGGCCAGCCCCGCCCGGGCGGAAGCGGGCCGCCGGGCGACCGCCCGGTGGGGAATTGCCGCCCGTTTCGGTTTTGTCGGACAGCACGCCGGGCCGACCAACGGCATCCGCCCGGAACGACGAACCGGATTTTCCGCTCTAAAGGGACCAGTTCACGGGCCGTCGGTCGCCTGCGACACCCTCGCACCACAGAGCAGTACCTGCATCTTTGCCAACTTTCGCCCCGTCTTACCCTCCCGACGACCCCCGTCACGGGTTAGGTTGGGCGGGCCGGCCAGGTCCACCGCCATCCGCCCGGATGGCCCCGGGCCGGTGTCGCCGGAGAGGTCAGCATCCTCCGGGGACTTTCGGAGAGGAGCCTTCCGCTCTTGCCGTCCTTACGGATGCTGGTGCGAACGCTCACGGTCGCCGGCCTCACGGCCGCGCTGATCGCCCCGTCGACGGTGGCTCGGGCCGAGCCCTCCGTCGCCGAGCTGACCGCACGGATCGAGAAGTCCTCGACGGAGTTGGAACAGATCGTCGAGTCGTACAACAAGCTCAATGAGGAGATCAAGGCGAACAAGGCGACCGCGGCCCGGTTGCAGGCCCAGATCGGCCCGCTGGAGGCGCAGACCGCGCAGAGCCGGGCCGAGGTCGGCACGATGGCCGCGAGCGCGTACAAGACCGGCGGGCTGCGGACCGCCCGCGCGCTGCTGGAGCCGGGGGGCCCGGCAACCCTGATGGACCGGCTGAGCACGATCGACCAGCTCACCCGGGACCGCCAGGAGCGGATCAGCGGCTTCACGGACAACCAGCGCCGGTTGCTGGACGAGAAGTCCCGGCTCGACGCCACGCTGGCCCGGGAGGCCGCGCAGGCGCGCGCCATGGGAAACACCAGGAAGAAGATCGAGCGCGACCTGGCGAAGCTGTACGAGATGCGCCGCACGGCGTACGGGCGGGAGACCGAGGCGCCGCCGACCCGACCGGACCGGTCCGCCGAACCCGCGCCGACGGTCCCCGGCAACGCCGGGGCGGCCGTGCGGTACGCGTACGGGGCGATCGGCAAGCCGTACGCGTGGGGCGCCGACGGCCCCAACGGTTACGACTGTTCGGGGCTGACCTCCGCCGCCTGGCGAGCGGCCGGCAAGTCGCTGCCGCACAACACCCGGATGCAGTGGGGGAAGGTGGCACACATCGGCCGCGGCGATCTGCGCCCCGGCGACCTCGTCTTCTACAGCGGCCTCGGGCACGTGGCCCTCTACGTCGGCGGTGGGAAGATCATCGACGCGCCCAGCGCGGGGCGCAACGTGCTCAAACGGGACATGAACATCATGTCCATCCAGGGCTACGGTCGGGTCCGGTAGCCCGACGCGCGTACGGCGAACGGCCGGCGTCCGAGTCGGACGCCGGCCGTTCGCCGCTACTGTCGCCGCCGGTCAGGCTGCCTGGAGCCCTTCGGCGCGGGCCAGTTCGCGGAGCCGACCGAGCGCCTGGATCTCCAACTGGCGGATCCGCTCCCGGGAGAGCGAGAAGCGCGACGCGACCTCCGTCAGCGAGTGCTCCCGCCCGTCCTCCAGGCCGTACCGGGCCCGCATGATGCCGGCGGACCGGTCGTCGAGGTGGTTGAGCAGACCCTCGATGCGCTGCCGCTCCAGGCCGGTGAGAACGATCTCCTCCGGCGACGGGGCGTCACTGTCGGCGACCAGGTCACCGAGGTTGGTGTCGCCGTCGTCGCCCACCGGGGTGTCCAGCGAGACGGTGTCCTGCGACCAGCGGACCAGCTCGTTGACCCGCTCGACGGTGACCCCGAGCGCCGCCGCGATCTGCTCCGGCTCCGGGTCGCCGCCAAGCTCCCGGGTGAGCTGCCGGGCCACGTTGCGCATCCGGTTGACGTCCTCCACCAGGTGCACGGGCAGTCGCACCGTCCGCTCCTGCTGGGCGATCGCCCGGCTGATGGCCTGCCGGATCCACCAGGTGGCGTAGGTGGAGAACTTGTAGCCGCGCTCGTAGTCGAACTTTTCGACGGCGCGGACCAGACCCGTGTTGCCCTCCTGGATCAGGTCCAGCATGGGCATCCCGGAGCGCACGTAACGGCGGGCGATGGAGACGACCAGCCGCAGGTTGGCCCGGATGAACAGGTCCTTGGCCCGCTCGCCCTCGACGACGAGGCGCTCGAGCTCCTCCCGGTCGACGCCGGCGGGGACGCGGTCCTCACCGAGCAGGTGCTCGGCGTAGAGGCCGGCCTCGATGGCCTTGGAGAGATCGACCTCCTTGGCGGCGTCCAGCAGCGGCGTCCGGGAGATCTCGTGAAGGTAGACGCCGACCAGGTCCCGCTCCTCGGCGACCTCGTCGGTGCGCATGCCGATATTCTTGTCCACGTTGCCCACGGTCCCCTCGCTCGCGCCGGTTGCCCGGTTCCTTGCCATCCCCACGTCCATCAGCCCTTCCCCGCGACCTCCGATGTGCCCGTCGGTGCTGACACCTACACAACAGATGAGACGTGTCGGGGATTCCAGGTCGTGAGTCGAAAGTGTCACGAATGCCTGAGTATCAGCTGAAAGCTCGGTCCACGTTTGCTGTCAGCACCTCGTTCGTGATCGGCTGGTACGGCACCACGAACAGGTCGGCGGCTCAGGCGAGGTGCCTTCACCCTCCGGTATCGCACCATTGCGACACCGGGGACGCAGCGACCCTCGTCACCGTCCGGCTGCGATCCTGGTCACTGCCAATTACGCGCCCGCGGACCGGTCGGTTCATCCACGCCCGGTGGATTACCCCACGGCATGGACAACAATCCGTGGGTCGTCGGACGTCCCGCACCCGATGTGTTCCGCGTCTCACCCGGCCGCAGCGGGATCAGGGGCGGATCCCGCTGCGGGCCGCCACCCCCACGAAGAGCACGTCGGCCACGGTGAGCTGGGCGAGTCGGCTGGCTGTCGGGCCCGAGCGGTAGCTGGTCTCGCGGGTCACGGTGGTGAGCACGAAGTCCGCCACCTCGGTGATCGGCGAACGGGGGAAGGTGGTCAGCGCGACGGTGCCCGCGCCGCTGGCCCTGGCCCTGGCCAGCACCTCGACGACGGATGAGGTGGCGCCGGTGTGCGAGATGCCGATGGCGACGTCGCCCCGGCCCAGCAGCGCCGCGGAGGCCAGCGCGGTGTGCCCGTCCGTAAAGTGGAACGCGGTGCGGCCGATACGGTGCAGCTTCTGCTGCAGGTCGGCGGCGACGAGGCCGCTCGCCCCAGCTCCGTGGACGTCGATGCGACCGGCCGCGACGAGGGCGTCCACCACCCGGGCGCAGCGCACCGGGTCGAGCTGCTCGGCGGTCTGCTCCACGCTGCGGGCGTCGTGGAACGCGACAGTTTCGATGATCTGCGCCAGGTCGGCCCCGGGTGGGATGTCTCCGCTGGCCACCCGGGCGCCCGGCGGTGCGATCCGGCGGGGGGCCTCGGCCGCGAGCCGGATCCGTAGCTGCGGGTAGCCGGGCACGCCCACCGACCGGCAGAACCGGATGACGGTGGCTTCGGATGCCTCGGCGGCGATCGCGAGGTCGGTGATGGTCCGGCGGGCGGCACCGGCCGGATCCGCCACGACGAGCCGGGCCACCCGCTGCTCGGCGGGGGGCAGCGCGGGAAGCAGCCCGTTGATGTGGACGACCAACCCGCCGGGCCCGGGGCTCGCGGGAATCCCCGCACTCTTCGCCACAGCCGGAAATTACTGTCGTCGATGGGCCGGCGTCAATCATCGCGCCGGAACGACCAGCGCTACCGTATCGCCCATGTCGGAACGCAGTGTGCTGGTCACCGGAGGAACGGGCGGGCTCGGCGGAGCGGTGACCGCCGCTTTCGCGCAGGCGGGCTGGCGGGTGGTCGTACCGCAGCGGGAGAGCCGGCCCTCGGCGGGCCCGCCGGCCGGCGTGGTGCGCCCGACCGCCGACCTGATGGACCCGGTCGCGGTGGCCCGGGCGGTCGAGGAGGCCGCCGGCGACCCGGCCGCGCCGCTGCGCGCCGTGGTCAACCTCGTCGGCGGGTACGCCAGCGGCGGCAAGGTGCACGAGACCCCGATCGAGGAGTTCGAGCGGATGCTGGCGGTCAACCTGCGCCCCACCTATCTGGTCACCCAGGCGGCGCTGCCGTACCTGATGGCGGCCGGCGGCGGCGCGGTGGTCTGCGTGTCCGCCCGGGCCGCGGTCGCCCCCTTCCCCGGTGTCGCCGGGTACGCGACCGCGAAGGCGGCGGTGCTCGCCTTCGCCAACGCGGTCGCGGTCGAGTACCGCAGCGCGGGAGTGCGCTGCAACACGGTGCTGCCGAGCGTCATCGACACGCCGGCGAACCGGGCCGCCCAGCCGGGAGCCGACCACCGCCGCTGGGTCACCCCGGCCGAGATCGCCCCGGTGGTGCGCTTCCTCGCCTCCGACGAGTCCGCACCGACCAGCGGTGCGGCCCTCCCGGTCTACGGCCGGGCCTGAACCACGACCGGCCGGGCCGTGTGGCCGGTCAACGGTCGGTCGGGACCGGCCGCCGCGGCGTCGACCGACGGCCCGGTGTTCGACGGCGCGGTGGGTGCGGGCAGGACGGGTGACGGCACGGTGGGCGCGGGCGCCTGCGACGGCAACCACTGCGCCAGGTGCGCCTGGATCCGGCGGGCCACCTCCTCGGGCGTACCGGCGGCGTCCACCAGCACGAAGCCCGGAAACTCGGGCAACGTCCGGTACGCCGCGTCGGCGGCGGTCAGCCACTCCATGGTCTCGTGGTCGGTGCCCCGGCACTCGATCCGTCGGTACGCCTCCGCCGGGTCGACGGTGAGCAGGAAGGTGACCTGGGGCGGGGGGAAGACCCGGTAGCCGGCTCGGGCCAGCTGCTCCCAGCGCCGCCCGTCGTGGGCCCGGATGCTGGCGTACTGGCAGACGGCGTAGCGGTCCATCACCGCCACCCGACCGGTCACCAGGCTGCCGAGCAGGGCGGCGGCGATGGCGAGCCAGCGCAGCGCGGACTCCACCGCCAGCACCCCGTTGCGCCCGAGCAGGCGCTGGGCGTCGGGGCGGCCGAGCCGGTTGGCCAGCCGGCCGAGCCAGCGCCGGCCGCCGGCGTTGCGGTGGTAGGTGGCGGGACGGCCCGCCGCGGTGAGCGCCTCGGCGAGCCGGTGCGCCTGGGTGGTCTTGCCCGAACCGTCGATGCCGATCAGGGCGACCCGGCGCAGTCGGGCCCTGTCGCCGGTCGCCCGCGGTGATCTCGCCACCCTGCACAGGCTATCCGACCCGCGCTTCCTCCCCGGCGTTTCGTCCCGGTCCGTTCCTCGCTGCCCGCCCCGCCCGCGCCGTGCAGGTGTGGGCGGGCGCCCTTCCGGGTACGCGATGTCATTTCCGACCACCTGTCCGCCTTCACCACGATCGACGGGAGAACCAGATGGCCGAGCGCGGGGACGAGAGTCTGTTGCACACCCTCAAACGGGTCGCCGCCGTGCTCAAGCAGAACGAGATCCCCTTCGCGCTGGGCGGCAGCTTCGCCGTGTACGCGCACGGCGGGCACTCCAGCGAGCACGACGTCGACTTCCTGATCCGCGAGGAGGACGTCGAACGGGCGTTGGAGACGCTCATCGCGGAGGGCTTCACCGCCGAGCGTCCGCCGGAGGACTGGCTGGTCAAGGTCTACGACGAAGGCCGGATGGTGGACCTGATACACCGGCCCGTCGAGACCCCGGTGACCGACGAGACCTTCGCCGACACCGTGGTCCGCCCGGTCGACGCCATCCACATGCCGGTGCTCTCCGCCACCCGACTGATGGTGCACAAGCTGCTCAGCTTCTCCCAGCACTACTGCGACTTCGCCCGGGGCCTGCCGCTGGCCCGCTCGTTGCGGGAACAGATCGACTGGGAACGGGTACGGAAGGAGACCCAGCACTCGCCGTACGCGGAGGCGTTCCTGGTGCTGCTGGACCGGCTGGACGTCGTCCCGTACGCCGGCACTCCGGTGCCGTACGCCAGGACGCCCGAAGGGAAGGAGACACCGTGACCGAGCAGGGCACCGGCCCACCGGACGAATACGTCGAGGCGGAGATCCACCGGATGCTCGTCGAGGATCCCGACGTCGCCGAGCAGGGCATCACCGTGGCCCACCGGGAGCGCGGCCTGGTCCTCTCCGGCGAGGTGGAGAGCCCGCACCGACGGGAGGAGATCCTGCGCCGGGTTTCCGAACGCTTCCCCGACGTGCCGGTCACCAGCGACATCGGGGTGATCCGCACGCAGGCGCCGAGCCAGGTGGAGGAGTTGCCGTGAGGAGGACCCGAGAATGATCCGGATCGCCGCCGTCGGCGACGTCCATCTGGACGAGGACGTGGTCGGCCGGTTCCGGCCGGCCCTGGAGGAACTGCCGGACTGCGCCGACGTGCTGCTGCTCGCCGGCGACCTCACCCGGCACGGCACCGAGGCCGAGGCGCGTTGCGTGGCCCGCGAGTTCGGTGATCTCGGGGTACCGGTGATCACCGTGCTCGGCAACCACGACCACCAGTGCGACCAGGTGCCGCAGGTGGTGAAGGTGCTGCAGGACGCGGGGATCACGGTGTTGGAGGGGACCGGCACCGTGCTGGAGTTCCCGGGCGGCCGGCTCGGCGTGGCCGGGGTGAAGGGCTTCGGGGGCGGTTTCGCCGGCCGGTGCGCCAGCGACTTCGGCGAGCCGGAGATGAAGGCGTTCGTCCGGACGACCACCGAGAGCGCGGACGCGCTCGGCCGGGCGTTACGCGGGTTGGACTGCGACCTGCTGGTCGCGCTCACTCACTACTCCCCCGTACCGGAGACCCTCGCCGGTGAGCCCCTGGAGATCTACCCGTTCCTCGGCTGCTACCAGCTCGGCCAGGCGATCGACTCCGCGCCGACCGCGCTGGCCCTGCACGGGCACGCCCACCACGGCACCGAACGCGGCACCACGCCGGGCGGGGTGCGGGTGCGTAACGTCGCCCACCCGGTGATCAAGCAGGCCTACAGCGTGTTCCACCTGGGTGATCGCGAGCACGTCGACTCAGCGTGAGGTTTCCGAAATCACCATCAGGGGTACTTGACAGCCATGATTGACCTGATCCTCTGGATTCTCGCAGTCGTACTCGTGGTCTCCGGCATTCTCGCGCTGTTCCGCCGGCAGATCCTGTGGGGCATCGTCCTCATCGTGGTCGGCCTGCTGGTCGGCCCAGGTGGCGTCAGCATCTTCAATTGACGTCGGTCATCCACACCGGACCCGCCGGGGTCGTCGGAACCGGGCCTCCGTCCTCCCAGACAGGAGCCCCGGCAACGACGACCCCGGCGTTTTGGCATCCCGGGGTTGCTGGCGACGCCCGGGAAAACGTCACCTCGTACGGATGACCCGGAGCACCCCGGCGGTCATCCGGCCCGCGCGCCGCTGAACACCTGACGACCGGTACGCGCACAAGAGGGCGGGACCACCAGGTTCCCGCCCTCGGTGGTTCGGCGCACTCCCGCTATGCCGCCCCGCCGGGTCACACCGGGGGCACACAAGCATGGGAGCGTGACCATGGCTGGTAGGCGGGTTGCCGGATTGTTACCGGGCCGTGTCCGTTCAGGGGTGGACCAATGCCGATGCAAGCGCTTACATGTGGAGACGACATCGGACCGGCGCGCGCACGACTCCCCCGAGCGCCGGCAAGGAAGGAGAACGGCATGGCCTTTGCCAGATCACGCCAGACTCTCGCGATCGCCGGCGTGCTGGGCCTGGCGCTCGGCGTCACCGCCTGCGGCACCGGCAACGACAAGAAGAGCAGCAACGCGGGCTCGGCGGAGTGCGCGGCATACGAGAAGTACGGCGACAACGACGGCAAGAAGGTCACCATCTACTCGTCCATCCGGGACATCGAGGCCGATCGCCTCGACGAGTCCTGGAAGCAGTTCGAGGAATGCACCGGCATCGACATCGACCACGAGGGCTCGGCCGAGTTCGAGGCGCAGCTCGGTGTGCGCGTCGACGGCGGCAACGCTCCCGACCTGGCCTTCATCCCCCAGCCCGGTCTGCTCAAGCGGTTCGTCGACGCCGGCAAGCTCAAGCCGGTCGGTGCCGAGACCAAGACCGAGGCCGAGGCCAACTACTCCCCCGACTGGCTGAAGTACGGCACCCTCAACGGCCAGCTCTACGGCGCGCCGCTGGGTTCGAACGTCAAGTCCTACGTCTGGTACTCGCCGAAGATGTTCAAGGACAAGGGCTGGACCGTCCCCACCACCTGGGACGAGCTGATCAAGCTCAGCGACACCATCGCGGCCAGCGGCACCAAGCCGTGGTGCGCCGGCATCGAGTCCGGTGACGCCACCGGCTGGCCGGCCACCGACTGGATCGAGGACGTGCTGCTGCGCACGGCGGGCCCCGAGGCCTACGACCAGTGGACCACCCACGGCATCCCGTTCAACGACCCGAAGGTCGCCGACGCGCTCAACCGGGCCGGCACCATCCTCAAGAACGACAAGTACGTCAACGGCGGCTTCGGCGGAGTGAAGAGCATCGCCACCACCTCCTTCCAGGAGGCCGGCATCCCGATCACCACCGGCAAGTGCGCGCTGCACCGCCAGGCATCCTTCTACGCCAACCAGTGGCCGCAAGGCACCAAGGTGGCCGAGGACGGCGACGTGTTCGCCTTCTACTTCCCGGCCATCGACCCGGCGCAGGGCAAGCCGGTGCTGGGTGGTGGCGAGTTCGTCGGGGCCTTCGCCGACCGTCCCGAGGTCCAGGCGGTGCAGACCTACCTGGCCTCCGGGGAGTTCGCCAACAGCCGGGCCAAGATCGGCGACTGGGTGTCGGCGAACAAGAAGCTCGACCTGGCCAACGTGCCGAACCCGGTCGACAAGCTCTCCGTGCAGCTCCTCCAGGACGAGAAGACCGTCTTCCGGTTCGACGGCTCGGACCTGATGCCGGCCGCGGTCGGCGCGGGCACGTTCTGGAAGGGCATGGTCGAGTGGATCAACGGCAAGGACACCGCCACCGTGCTGAACGGCATCGAGGGCAGCTGGAAGTGATCTGAGACGGCGGCCC
>NZ_SMJY01000184.1:0-12236 GCF_004348355.1 Micromonospora sp. KC721
GGATGGGGGTGGGGTCAGGTGAGGTTGGCGGCCAGGACGGCTTCGGCGGTGACCTCGGTCAGGCGCTCCGTCGGAAGTGCGCCCAACTCCTCCCGGGCGAACCAGCGGGCCTCACAGGTGGAACCGCCGACGTCGGCGACCGTGGGCGGCGCGGGCTTGTCGACGACGACGCGGTAGAAGGCGCGTACGCCGTGCCAGTCGATCGGATAGCCCTCCGGACCGAGGGAGGCGGCATCGCGGTGACTGGCCACCCCGAGCAGCCCGATCAGGCGGCCGGTCTGGCCGGTCTCCTCGACGAGTTCCCGGATCAGAGCCGCGCCGGGCTGCTCACCGTAATCCGTGCCGCCGCCGGGCAGGTGCCAGCAGCCGGCGCCCGGGTACCCGTCGGAGACCCGGGTCAGCAGCACCCGCCCCTGCGGGTCGGTCACCACGGCGTACGCGGCGAAGCGCTGCGCGCGGTGCAGGCCGTCCGGGCCGGGGACGGCGTAGAAGGAGGGGAACTCCGGTGGCTCGTCCGGGACGATGTCGGCCGAGGCGGCCGGCAGCCCCAGGGCACGCGCGGTGAACGACCGTAGCGGCAGCTCGCGCGCCTCGTCGAGGGTGTACCACCGGGCCAGGTCGGTCGGACGGTCCACCCGGTCGGCCAGGGTGCCGCCACGCACCCCGACCCGGTAGATCAGCCGGTCGGTGTGGATGGTGATGCCCCGATCGGGCAGGGCGCGCATGTCGGCGAGGACGTCGTCGAGACCGGAGACGGCGACCGACAACCCGGTCTCGGCCGCGGTCTCCCGCACGACGGTGTGCTTCGGATCCTCACCGTGGTCGACCGCCCCACCGGGCAGGGACCACACGCCGGGGGTGCCGGAGCGCTCCGATGCGCGGACCAGCAACACTCGGCCGACTGAATCAGCACAAACTGCGTATGCCGCGATCCTGCGAAGCGGCTCCAGCAAGGTGGTCACGAGACGAAATTGTCCCCGTGACCAGTTACCGCCATGGAAAAGTGTCGGATTCCTGACTCTGAACTGGACCATCAGGGATCGATCAGGGTACGGATCCGGGCAGTCACCGAGGCGGTCCGACGACCCGGGGCGGACCGTGGAGGCATGACCCCGACACCGCCACCCCAGGCCCCGTACAAGCAGCTCCGCCGGCCCACCACCGACCGGATGATCGCCGGCGTGGCCAGCGGCCTCGGCCGGTACTTCGCCGTCGACCCCACCCTGGTCCGGGTGGTGTTCGCCGTCGCGGCCCTGGCCACCGGAGGGATCGCCGCGCTGGCGTACCCGATCATGTGGTTCCTGATGCCGGAGGAGCCGCCCGGCGCCCCCGCCTGGCCGCACCCGACGAACACCAGCCCACCGGCTCCGCCGGCTCCGCCGGCCCCACCGGTCAGCTGGCCGCCCGCCGGCCCGCCGATGGCCGCGCCCCGGCCGACCCCGGCGCCCGCGCCGCAGGACCCGACGACGCCGGTCCAGGCCATCCCGGCCGACCGGCCGGCACCGGAACCACCCACCGTGCCGATCGCCACCCGGCCGACCACGCCGGATCCGGATCCCGAGCCACAGACCGAAACGATCGAGCCGGCGACCGAGGTGATTCCGACCAGCCGGCCCGCTCCGTAGCCGGAACCCCGGCCGGCGTCCGCGACGGCGGCCGGATGAGTCGGCTCACTCCCACTCGATGGTGCCCGGCGGCTTGCTGGTCACGTCCAGGACCACCCGGTTGACCTCGGCGACCTCGTTGGTGATCCGGGTGGAGATCCGGGCCACCACCTCGTAGGGCAGCCGCGACCAGTCGGCGGTCATCGCATCCTCGCTGGAGACCGGGCGCAGCACCACGGGATGCCCGTAGCTGCGCCCGTCACCCTGCACACCGACGCTGCGCACGTCGGCCAGGAGCACCACCGGGAACTGCCAGACGCCCCGGTCCAGGCCGGCGTTGCTCAGCTCCTCCCGGGCGATCAGGTCGGCCTGGCGCAGCACCGCGAGCCGCTCCTCGTCCACCGCGCCGATGATCCGGATGGCCAGGCCCGGCCCCGGGAACGGATGCCGCCAGACCATCGCCTCGGGCAGGCCCAGTTCCAGCCCGAGTGTGCGGACCTCGTCCTTGAACAGCGTGCGCAACGGCTCGACCAGGGCGAACCTCAGGTCGTCCGGGAGACCACCGACGTTGTGGTGGCTCTTGATGTTGGCGGTGCCGGTGCCGCCACCGGACTCGACCACGTCCGGGTAGAGCGTGCCCTGCACCAGGAACTCCACGTCGCCGTGCGAGGCGATCTCCCGGGCGGCGGCCTCGAAGACCCGGATGAACTCGCGGCCGATGATCTTGCGCTTCTGCTCCGGGTCGGTGACCCCGGCCAGAGCGCCGAGGAACCGCTCCCGGGCGTCGACGACCTTGAGTTTGATGCCGGTGGCCGCGACGTAGTCCTTCTCCACCTGTTCGGCCTCGCCGGCCCGCAGCAGGCCGTGGTCGACGAAGACGCAGGTGAGCTGGTCGCCGACCGCCCGGTGCACCAGCGCGGCGGCGACCGCCGAGTCCACGCCGCCGGAGAGCCCGCAGATGACCTCCTTGTCGCCCACCTGCTCGCGGATCCCGGCGACCTGGTCGTCGATGATGTTCGCGGGCGTCCAGGTCGGCTCGATGCCGGCGATGTCGTACAGGAAGCGCTGAAGCATCTGCTGCCCGTGCGCGGTGTGCCCGACCTCCGGGTGGAACTGCACACCGGCCCGCCGGCCGGCCAGGTCCTCGAACGCGGCGACCGGAGCGCCCGCCGACTCGGCGGTGACGGTGAAGCCCTCGGGGGCCTCGGTCACGCAGTCGCCGTGGCTCATCCACACCGGCAGGTCGTCCGGCAGCTCCCGGAGCAGCACGCCGGCGTCCGCGCGGGCGCGCAGCGGGGTGCCACCGTACTCGCGGTTGCCGGTCCTGGTGACCGTGCCGCCCAGCGCCTGGGCCATCGCCTGGAAGCCGTAGCAGATGCCGAAGACCGGGACGTCGGCGGAGAACACCCCCGCGTCGATCTGCGGGGCGCCGGGGGCGTAGACGCTGGACGGGCCGCCGGAGAGGATGATCGCCGCCGGCTTCTTGGCCAGCATCTCCTCCACCGGCATCGAGTGCGGGACGATCTCCGAGTAGACCTTCGCCTCGCGCACCCGGCGCGCGATGAGCTGGGCGTACTGGGCTCCGAAGTCCACCACGAGGACGGGGCGAGGCGTGCTCATGTGCAGAAAGCCTACCGACCGTCACCCCCGCCCCGGGCACGGGCCGGGCACCGGGCGTGCCGCGGACTGTCGCCGCCGCTCACGGCCGGTGTCCCCGCCGAACGGGCCGGCGCCGAGCGACGCACCGGTCAGGGCCGCAGCGCGCCGGGTGCCCCCGCCGGGACCGCCGGGTTCCGCGGCGGCACCGGCGCCACCCGGCGGTACGCCGAACCCAGCGCCGGGCGCGGGTCTTCCTCCCCCCGGTTCGGCCAGAACGACATGGCCCGTTCCGCCTGCGCGGTGATCGTCAGCGACGGGTTGACGCCGAGGTTCGCCGAGACCGCCGCGCCGTCGACCACGTGCAGCCCCGGGTGGCCGTACACCCGGTGCCACGGGTCGACCACCCCCTGGGCCGGTGACGCCCCGATCACCGCCCCGCCGAGCAGGTGCGCGGTCATCGGGATGTCGAACGGCTCGGTCAGCGACCCGCCCGGCGTACCGTCGATCTCCTCGGCCAACAGCCGGGCCGCCTGGTTGCCGGCCGGGATCCAGGTCGGGTTCGGGGTGCCGTGACCGGGGCCGGAGACGAGCCGCCGGCCGAACGGGCCGCGCCGCAGCCGCGTGGTCAGCGAGTTGTCGGCCGACTGCATGACCAGGGCGATCACCGTCCGCTCCGACCAGTGGCGGACGGTGAGCATCCGGGCGGCCAACCCCGGCTGCCGGACGATGTCGGCCAGCCAGCGGCGGACCCGGTGCGGACCGCCGTCGACCAGCAGCGACTGCAGCAGGCCCATGGCGTTCGAGCCGCGGCCGTAGCGGACCGGCTCGATGTGGGTTTGCGGATCGGGGTGGAACGAACTGGTGATCGCCACCCCCTCGGTGAAGTCGAGCCCGCGGGCGCGGGCCTGCCGTGGCCCGACCGACGCGCCGAGGATGGCCTCGGAATTGGTCCGGGTCAGCTCGCCGAGGCGTGGGGAGAGCGCCGGCAGCACGCCGGTCGCCTTCATCTCGTGCAGGAGTCGCTGGGTGCCGAGCGCCCCGGCGGCGAAGACCACCTGGTCGGCGTGGACCACCTGGCGGCGCTTGCGCAGCCAGGCGCCGGTCCGGGTGGTGTGCACCGCGTACCCACCGCCGGGCGCGGGACGCACCGCGGTCACCGTGGTCAGCGCACGGACCTCGACGCCGAGCCGCTCGGCCAGCCAGAGGTAGTTCTTGACCAGCGTGTTCTTCGCCCCGTGCCGGCAGCCGGTCATGCACGAGCCGCAGTGGCGGCAACCGGTGCGCTCCGGGCCGGCACCGCCGAAGTACGGGTCGGGCACCCGCTGGCCGGGCTGGCCGATGTACACCCCGACCGGGGTGGCGTGGAAGGTCTGCCCGACCCCCATCCGCTCGGCCACCGCCCGCATCGCCCGGTCCGCCGCTGTGGTGACCGGGTACGTGGTGACGCCGAGCATCCGCTTGGCCTGGTCGTAGTGGCGGGCCAGCTCGTCGCGCCAGTCGGTGATGTCGCGCCACTGCGGGTCGGCGTAGAACTCGTCGAGCGGCTCGTAGAGGGTGTTGGCGTAGACCAGGGAGCCGCCACCCACCCCGGCACCGGAGAGCACCAGCACCCCACCGCCGGTCCTCCGGTCGGCGGAGCGGAGCAGGGTGATCCGCTGCAGGCCGTAGCAGCCGAGCCGGGGTGCCCACAGGAAGCGTCGGACCCGCCAGGAGGTTTTCGGAAACTCCTCGTCGGCGAAGCGCCGCCCGGCCTCCAGCACCGCTACGCGGTACCCCTTCTCGGCCAGTCGGAGCGCGGCCACGCTGCCACCGAAGCCGGATCCGACGACCACCACGTCGTACCGCATGAAGGCATCATTACCGGCGGGTAGCCATCGCGCCAGTGCCGGTTTCCGGGTGATCATGGGGTGGCCGGCGATCCGGTGGCCGTGGCCCGCAACCCGACCGGCCCGTCGGAGCGTTGTACAGACGGGGGTGTCGGGATGACTCAGGGCGCGGGGTCGGCACGGCGGGCACGGGCCCTGCTGCTGGCCGCCCTCGCCGCGATCCTGCTGGTGCTCGCCGGGAGCCTGGTGGCCACCCGACTGGTCGGCCGTGACGAGGCGCAACGCCCGCCGGGCCCGACCGGCCCGACCGGTACGCCGCCCGCCGGCACGCCCAACACCATCCCGCCGCCGGGAGCCGCCACCGTCACCGGCCCGCTCAACCTGCTCCTCGTCGGCGTCGACACCCGGGTCAGCGTCCCCGGCTGGGAGCCGCACGGCGACTCGGTCCTGGTCCTGCACGTGCCGGCCGGGCTGGACCGGGCGTACCTCTTCTCGCTTCCCCGCGACCTGCTGGTCGACATCCCGGCCTTCCCGCCGGCCGGCTACCGGGGCGGGCGCACGAAGCTCACCCACGCCATGAGCTACGGCAGCCGGGTGCCCGGCCGGCCGCGACAGCCCAGCACCACCCAGGGGTACGAGCTGCTGCGCAGCACCGTCGCCGGCTACACCGGGCTGCGCATCGACGCCGGCACGGTGATCAACTTCCCGGGTTTCACCCGCCTGGTCGACACCCTCGGCGGGGTGGACCTCCACATCGACCAGCGGGTCGTCTCGCTGCACCGCAGACCGGACGGCCGGCACCGCGACCCGGCCCCCTCGGGCGGGGGCTACGTCGGGCCGCAGATGGTCTACGAGCCGGGCGTACGGCACCTCAACGGCTGGCAGGCGCTGGACTACGCGCGCCAGCGCTACATCACCGGCGGCGACTACGCCCGGCAGCGGCACCAGCAGCAGCTCGTCAAGGCCCTCGCCACCAAGATCCTCGACGAGGACCTGGCCCGCCAGCCGGACCGGGTCGAGCAGGTCGTCGCCGCGCTCGGCGACACCGTCAGCTATGTCGGCGGTCCCCGGATCGTCGACCTGGCATACGCCCTCGGCGGACTGAGCCCCGACCGCCTCATCCTGGTCGGGCTGCCCGGCAGCGGCGTCGGCAAGGGCAGCGGCTACCGGGGCGAACAGCTCAAGCCAGTGAGCACCGGCTTCCTCACCGCACTCAAGGCGGGCGACGCCGAGGCGTACCTGGCCGCCCACCCCGAGCTGCGGGTGAAGAACTAGAGCTTCGCCGGGCGGGCCGGGCGCTTCGTGCCGTACAGCCAGGTGTCGAAGAGCGCGTCGAGCTGCTTGTCGGAGATCTTCTCGGCCAGCGCCACGAACTCGGCGGTAACCGCGTTCCCGTCCCGCTTCTGCGCCGCCCAGGTCTTGACGATCTCGAAGAAGGCCCGGTCACCGACCGCCACCCGCAGCGCGTGCACGGTCATCGCGCCGCGTTCGTACACCGACCGGCTGAACAGGTTGGGTACCCCGGGCTTGCCCGGCGGCGTACTCCACACCGAGGCCGGCATCCCCGAATAGCGCACGTCGAACGCCTGCTTCGCGGTGCCCCGGCCGTTGTGCTCGTTCCACAGCCACTCCGCGTACGAGGCGAGGCCCTCGTTGAGCCAGATGTCCTGCCATTCGGTCAACGCCACACTGTTGCCGAACCACTGGTGGGCCAGCTCGTGCGCGACCACCTCGGTGTTCTCGCCCCGCCGGAAGAAACCGGCGGAGTAGACCGGGCGGCTCTGCGTCTCCAACGCGTACCGGATCCGGGGGTCGGAGACCACCACCCCGCCGTACGCGTCGAACGGGTACGGCCCGAAGACGCTCTCCAGGTAGTCGGCCACCCGCACGGTCTGCGCGATCGACCGGTCCGCCGCGCCCCTGGGCACCGAGGTGGTCACCGCGCTCCACACCGGACGTCCCTTGTGCACCCCGGTGGTCAGCCGGAACTTCCCGATCGCCACCATGCTCAGGTAGCTGGCCATCGGAGCCTTCTCGGCCCACTTCCAGGTGGTCCAGCCGCCCGCGCTGCTCTTCCCGCCCGGCACACCGTTGCTGACCGCCGTCAACCCGTCCGGGACGGTGATCTCGAAGTCGTAGGTGGCCTTGTCGGAGGGGTGGTCGTTGACCGGGAACCAGGTGCTCGCCGACTCCGGCTGCCCCAGCGCGATCGCACCCTCGTCGGTGTGCAGCCAGCCACCCTCGCCGAGCACGGCGTTCCTCAAGGTCTTCGGCTTGCCCGCGTACCTGACCTCGGCCACGAAACCGTTGCCCGAGGTGAGCCCGGACGCCGGAGTGATCACCAGCTCGTTCTTCTCCCGAACGTGGGTGGCGGGGGCCCCGTCCACGGTCACCGCGCTGACCGTGAGGCCCGCCAGGTCCAGATGGAACGACGCCAGGTCCATGGTGGCCGCGGCCCGGACCGTGGTCACCCCGCTGAGCTGGTCGGTACGCGGGTCGTAGCGGACCTTCACCGTGTAGGCGCCCACGTCGTACCCACCGTTGCCGTAGGTGGGGAAGTACTCGTCGCCGGCCCCGGCGGCGCCCGGTCGGTAGTCGCGCGACGGGCTCGGTGCGGCGCTCACCGAGGGCGACGCCGCCGGTGGTGCCTCGCCGGACGGGCAACCGGTCAGGCCGAGTGCAGCGGCGGCCACCACGGCGATCCCCATCGACAGGCCCTGTCGTACCCCGCGCATCGTGCGTTCCTCCCCGTGCCGGGCGGTGGCCTGCGACCATCGCCGGCCGGCCGTGGCTGGCCGGTCGCCGGGGCAGCGTACCGAGTGACGACCGTCCGCGTGTCAGGGCAGGGCGGGCGCGGACGGGCCAGAGAGCCAGGCGTCCAGCAGTGGGCGCAGCGACCGGCCGGCGACCTGCTCGGCGTGCCCGACGAAGTCGGCGGTGGTGGCGGTGCCGTCCCGCCGCTGCGCCGTCCAGCCGCGCAGGATCCGGAAGAAGGTCTCGTCGCCGACGGCGCGGCGCAGCGCATGCACCGCCAGGGCACCCCGCTGGTAGACACCGTTGCCGAACATCGCCGACCGGCCCGGGTCCAGCGACGGCTTCGACCAGTCCATGATGGCGTACCGGCGTTCGAAGGCGAGCTGCGCGGTGGGGCCGCCGTGCTGCTCCGCCCACAGCCACTCGGCGTACGTGGCGAAGCCCTCGTTGAGCCAGATGTCCTGCCACCTCGCCACCGTCACGCTGTTGCCGAACCACTGGTGGGCCAGCTCGTGCACGACCACCGACGGGTTCGGCTCGCCCCGTCGGAAGAAGCCCGGCCCGTAGACCGGACGGGACTGGGTCTCCAACGCGTACCCGATCCGGTCGTCGGCGATCGCGACACCGCCGTACCCGGCCGCCGGGTACGGCCCGAACCGTTCGGCGAGGAAGTCGGCGATCTCGCCGGTGCGGGCCAGCGACCGGGCGGCCGGCCCGTCCGCCGGCAGGTCGGCGGCGACCGCCGTCACCATCGGTTTGCCCCGGTGCGTCCCGCTGACCACCCGGTAGTCGCCGATGACGAGGAAGCTCAGGTAGCTGGCCATCGGCACGTCCTCGCGCCACCGCCAGGTGGTCCACCCGTCCGCGCTGGTCCTCTCGCCCGGTACGCCGTTGCTCAACGCGGCGAGACCGTCCGGCACGGTCACCTCGACGTCGTAGGTGGCCTTGTCGGAAGGGTGGTCGTTGACCGGGTACCAGGTGGCCGCCGACTCGGGCTGCCCCAACGCGATCGCCCCGTCCTCGGTGTGCAGCCAACCGCCGCTGCCCAACGCGCCGCCGTGGACGGCGCTCGGCACCCCGGCGTAGGCGACCTCCACGGTGAACCCGGCGCCCTCGGGCAGCCCGCGGGCCGGCGTGACCACCAGTTCGTCCCCGTCGCGGCGGTGCCGGGCCACCGCGCCGGCGACGGTGACCTCGGAGACGTCCAGCCCGACCAGGTCCAGGTTGAACCGGGACAGCGGGGTGGTGGCGGCGGCCGACACCGTCACCCGCCCGGTGAGCCGGTCGCTGGCCGGGTCGTAGCGCACCGCCAGCCGGTAGCCGGAGACGTCGTAGCCACCGTTGCCCCGGCCCGGGACGTACGGGTCACCGGCGTCGGCCGCCCCGGGCCGGAACCCGTCGCGGGAGTCGCCGTCGTCGGTGCACCCGACCAGCACCACGGCCGCCGCCACGGCCACGGCGAGGGCCGGCCGGATCCGGGGGATGAGACGACGCACCGGCCGAGCCTATCGGCCCGGCCGGCGCGTCGGAGCGGTTCGTCGAGGTCAGCGGTCCAGGACCAGCCCGACCTTCTGGAACTCCTTGAGGTCGCGGTAGCCGCACTTGGCCATCGCCCGACGCAGCCCGCCGAAGAGATTGAGCTGGCCGTCCGGCTCGTCCGCGGGGCCGAAGAGCAACCGTTCCATCTCCCCGAGCGGCTCGCCGGCCACCTCGAACGCACCGCGCGGCAGCGACGGGTGGCTGGCGGCCGAGTGCCACCAGGCACCCCCGGCCGGGGCCTCCGTGCAGAGCGACAGCGCCTCGCCGAGCATCACCGCGTCCGCACCGCAGCCGAGCGCCTTGGCGATGTCGCCGGAGGTCTGGATGTCGCCGTCGGCGATCAGGTGCACGTACCGGCCGCCGGTCTCGTCGAGGTAGTCGCGGCGGGCCGCGGCGGCGTCGGCGATGGCGGTGGCCATCGGCACCCGGATGCCGAGCACCGACTCGGTGGTGGACCAGTCGTCGCCGCCGATGCCGACGATCACGCCGGCGGCGCCGGTGCGCATCAGGTGCAGGGCGGTCTTGTAGTCGGTGCAGCCGCCGACGACCACCGGCAGGTCGAGGTCGGCGATGAACTCCTTGAGGTTCAGCGGTTCGTCGGTGGTGGAGACGTGCTCGGCCGACACGATCGTGCCCTGGATGACCAGGATGTCCACGCCGGCGTCGAGGATCACCGGGGCCAGCGCCAGGGTGTGCTGCGGGGAGACCCGGACGGCCACCGTGCCGCCGCCGGCCCGCAGCTCGCGGACCCGCTCGGCGATCAGGTCGGGGCGGATCGGCTCGGCGTAGACCTCCTGGAGCCGCTTGGTGGCGCGGGCGTCCTCGCCCAGGCCGGCCAGCTCCTCCAGGATCTTGGTCGGGTTCTCGTACCGGGTCCACAGGCCCTCGACGTTGAGCACCCCCAGCCCACCGAGCTGGCCCAGCCGGACGGCGGAGGCGGGGCTCATCGTGGCGTCGGAGGGGTGCCCGACACAGGGGATGGCGAACTGGTACGCGTCGAGCTGCCAGCTGGTGGAGACGTCGTCGACGTCCCGGGTCCGGCGGCTCGGCACGATGGCGATGTCGTCCAGGTGGTAGCCGCGCTGCGCGGTCTTGCCCAGCCCGATCTCGACCACGTCACGCATGGGGACTCCAGATGTCTCGGGGGTTGGTCAGCGGGAGTGGTAGTTCGGTGCCTCGACGGTCATCTGGATGTCGTGCGGGTGGCTCTCCTTGAGCCCGGCCGCGGTGATCCGGATGAGCTGGCCGCGCCGGTGCAGCTCGGGGATGCTCTCCGCGCCGACGTACCCCATCGCGGCGCGCAGACCGCCGATGAGCTGGTGGGCGACCGCGGAGAGCGGCCCCCGGTAGGGCACCTGACCCTCGACGCCCTCCGGGACCAGCTTGTCCTCGGCGAGCACGTCCTGCTGAAAGTAGCGGTCCTTGGAGTACGACTTGGCCTGCCCGCGGGACTGCATCGCACCGAGCGAGCCCATCCCCCGGTACGCCTTGTACTGCTTGCCGTTGATGAAGATCAGCTCACCGGGGCTCTCCTCGCAGCCGGCCAGCAGGCTGCCGAGCATCACCGTGTCGGCCCCGGCGACCAGCGCCTTGGCGATGTCCCCGGAGTACTGGATGCCACCGTCGCCGATCACCGGGACGCCGGCCTGCCGAGCGGCCCGCGCCGCCTCCATGATCGCCGTGATCTGCGGTACGCCCACCCCGGCGACGATCCGGGTGGTGCAGATCGCGCCCGGGCCCACCCCGACCTTCACGCCGTCGGCGCCGGCGTCGACCAGCGCCTTGGCGCCGGCGTAGGTGGCCACGTTGCCGCCGACGATGTCGATGGCCACGTCCGCCTTGAGCCGGCGGACCATGTCCAGCACGGCCCGCTGGTGGCCGTGCGCGGTGTCCACGATGAGCACGTCGACGCCCGCGTCGACCAGCGTCCGGGCCCGCTTGTAGGCGTCCTCCCCGACGCCCACCGCGGCGGCGACCCGGAGCCGGCCGGCGTCGTCCTTGGTGGCGTTCGGGTACTGCTCGCTCTTGGTGAAGTCCTTGACGGTGATCAGCCCGCGCAGCCGGCCGGAGCCGTCGACGATCGGCAGCTTCTCCACCTTGTGCTGGCGCAGCAGGGCCAGCGCGTCGTCCTTGCTCACCCCGACCGGGGCGGTGACCAGCGGCGTCCGGGTCATGATCTCGTGGACCCGGGTGACCGGGTCGGAGACGAACCGCATGTCGCGGTTGGTGACGATGCCGACGAGCTGGCCCTCACCGTCGACCACCGGCACGCCGGAGATGCGGTAGCGCCCGCACAGCTCGTCGACCTCCCGGAGAGTGTCCTCCGGGCTGGCCGTCACCGGGTTGGTGATCATGCCGGACTCGGAACGCTTGACCAGGTCGACCTGGAGCGCCTGGTCCTCCAGGGAGAGGTTGCGGTGCAGCACGCCGATGCCGCCCTGGCGGGCCATCGCGATCGCCATCCGCGCCTCGGTGACGGTGTCCATCGCGCTGGACAGCAGCGGCACGGTCAGCTCGACGTTGCGGCTGAGCCTCGTACGGGTGTTGACCCGGCTCGGCACCACGTCCGACTCGCCGGGCTGGAGCAGCACGTCGTCGAAGGTCAGGCCGAGCGGCACCACCCGCGCCGAACCGGCCGGCAGCTCCGGCAGGTGACCGCCCGGCTCGCCGTGGCCGGCGCCACCAGGAAGGTCGGTGCTGGGCGAATTTTCCACGATTGCTCCCCTGAGCTGCTCGGACGGGCTTCAGCGAGGTGGCGCGCGGGCACCGGCGCACGCCGGCGTGGCGGCGCGTTCGGTTCATCGTACCCACTGACCTGCGCGGGCCCCGGCGGTGCCGGCACGGGTCGGCGGCGCCACAGGAGCAGACGGGGGCGGGCGTCCGGGGCCTGCGGGGACTACGGTGAGGGGGTGCA
>NZ_SMJY01000185.1:0-12173 GCF_004348355.1 Micromonospora sp. KC721
CCCCCGGGCGGAGCGACCCAGCCACATCCCGGTCTCCACCACCCCGGGCTCGTCACAGCGGCGCATGCGTATCATTCCGACGACCTCACCGCCGACCACGACGGCGTACATCCGGGTGCGGGTCGGGCCGTCCAGGCCGGCGAAGCTGGCCCGGTAGTAGTCCCGAAAGGCATCCCGGCGGGCCGCCGACCAGCCGGCCGGCGCGTCGACCGGCGGCATCACGTCCTCGGGTTCCGCCTCGGCCACCGCTACGGAGAGCAAGGGCTCCAGGTTTCGCTCGTCCACCGGCTCCAGTCGCACCGCACCCGTCACGTGCCGGAGTCTGCCGCTACGCCAGCCACTCGTCCAGCGTTTTGGTCCTGGACCGCCCCTCCGTCAGCCGGTTCCGGCCGGTCGGCCATCGGAGCGTCCCGTCACCCCCTGCTGTCCCCTTCGCCGTCTGGTCGCCGTAGCCGCCCTGTCGATTGGCGATCGGCCGTGAGGTGCCGACGACCGCGACCGATCGTGCGTCCGCTGCCGGGCGGCGGCCCGGCACACGGGCGGGGGTCACTCCCGGGACGGGAACTCGCACAGCAGCACCGAGGCGTCGTCGGCGCGCTTGTGCCGACGCAGCCGCTCCGGATGCTCGCGCTCGGCGGCGCGTACCCGATCGACCAGGGCCCCCGGCCCCTCGGCGGTGACCAGGTCGAGCAGGCCGGCCCAGTCGAGAAGCCCGAACTGCTCGACCGCGCAGGAGGCGCCGTCGCTGAGCAGCACGGCCCGTCGGACCGCGTCCGGTCCGCGCAGCGGCAGCGTGCCGGTGAGCGCGTGGTACGCCGCGTCCGGGTCGGTCGCGGCGACCCAGTAGCCGTGGGTGCGGTTCATCCGTTCCCGCTGTGCTGTGACCGCCCGCCGGAACCGGGTTTCCGGTTCGATGTCCCCCGGCAGGGTTGCCGCGATCCGGCGCAGGTCGGCTGTGGCCGAGTCGAGCCGGTCGTCCGAGACCACCGTGACCCGGCCGCCGGCCTCGAACACCAGCGGGCTGTCACAGAGCACCAGGTAGTCGACCTCGTCGACGCCCTCCCGCAGCAGGCAGACCGTCGACGATGGGGTCCCCGGATGATCGAGGTCGCAGACGTCCCCGTGGTCGGCGCGGACCCCGAGCAGCGCCGCCGCCAGGCTGCTCACCAGGGTCGCCGCCGGCCGGGCGGCGACCGCCAGCCCGATCCGGGCGGCCAGGTGGCGGACGAACCAGGCCGGCCCGTGTACGCACCCGGTGTCGAATCCCTCCGGCACGGTCGCACCGTCGAGCACCCCCACCAGCGGGCCGAACCGGAACACCACGTCCTCGTTCTCCAGCCGGCCTGGCGCGGGTACCGAGACGGAACGGACCCGCATGGTCGACACCGCTCCGACCGTCCGGACGGTGTGACCCGCCGGGTGTCGCGCCTCCGGTCCCGCCATCGGCCGCTCCTCTCCGCACGCCGGTGCGTCGCCGTACCGGCACCAGAATCACCATGATCCGCCGGGCCACGCCGCCGAGGTCCACGCCGAGGCCGCCACCCACCGGTCACGCCGTCGAGATCGCGGCGCCGCCCGCCTGCCCTCGGCCCGAAGCCTGGACCAGGTTGCGCGAGGTCTGCGATTGCGGCAAGTCGCAGTATCCGTCGCCGTGGACGCCGCACCGGTGCCGCAACCCGCCCGGCCGAGGGTGTCCCGGTCCCGGGCTACCCGCCCTGGTGTGGGTCATGCCGGCGAGGCTTGGGCCGGGTCTTGCCGGCCTTGTAGCTGCCACACCGGCTGCGGCATATCGCAGCCTCCCCACCCCCGGGATACCTCCGCATGCCGCAAGTCACGAACAGGGCCGACCGTCGGGTACGGGGGCTGAGCGTCAGCGGCGGCGGGTGCGGGCGCGGGACGCGCGTAGGCGACGCAGCCGCCCCACCAGCAATGGCTCGGCGGCGAGCGCGGCCGGCCGGTCCAGCAGGGCGTTGAGCAGTTGGTAGTAGCGGGTCGCCGAGAGGCCGAAGGTGTCCCGGATGGCCTGTTCCTTGGCTCCGGCGTGCCGCCACCACTGCCGTTCGAAGGCGAGGATCCGCTGTTCCCGCTCGGTCAGGGCCTCGTCGGGCTGAACCCCGGCACCGGCCGTGCTCCCGGCGGCATCAGCGAGCCCGGCGGCAACCGCCGCATCACCGGTACCGGCGGTGCCCGACGCAGCACCGGCGCGCGGCGCGGACTCGCCCGACGTGATCTCCACCTCGGGTACGGAGCGCGGGGGCGGGACGGCCCGTCCGGTGACGTCCGTGCCGGCCCGCGTCGGCGGCGGCTCGGGCCGGTCGACGTCGGCCGGGACGGCGTCGGCGGGGGGCATGGCGCTCCTCAGCAGGGCGGACGTCCGGTGTGGCGGGGGCCGACCGGCGGACGTCCAGCCTAACCAGGCTGGGCGACGATCGCAGCGGACGAGGCCCGCACCGAGTCGGGCTCGGTACGGGCCTCGGGCCGGGTGCTGCGGCGCCAACCGTCCGGCAGCGCGTTGGTCAGGCCACGTCGCGTCGACGCATGATCCAGAATGCCGCGAACAGGATCAGCGCCGAACCGATCCCGAACAGCAGCCCGGACTGCTGCCAGGTGATGATCAGTTCCGCGGGCTCGCAGGCGCCCTGTACGAGGTTGCACGCCTCATAGTCGAGCAGCTTGTGCTGCTTCTCGAACCAGGCCCTCGCGTAGGTGGACAGGACGTACCGGTCCCCGAACGAGACGCCGGCGATCGCGGTGCCGATGCGGATGCCGATCTCGCTGATGACGGCGATCCCGACCGCGACGCCCAGCGCCATCGCGGTGTGCCGGCCGAGTGAGGCGAGCGCGAAGGCCACCGCCCCCGCGACCAGGATCAGTGCCAGTGCCCGCAGTCCACCGAGTCCGACGGACTGCCACACTCCGGCGGTGACCTTCTCGGTGCTGCCGCGGGTGCTGGCGATCAGCCAGAAGGCGGCCGTCCAGAGCGCGCCGAGCAGCACGGTCACCCCGGCGAGCAGGCTCAGCAGCGCGGCCAGCTTCGCGCCGAGCACGGCCAGCCGCCTCGGTCGCCAGAGCAGCAGGTTCATCATCCCGCCGGTGCTCCACTCGGCACCGACGAAGGACGCCCCGACCACGAACCCGAACAGTGCGACCGCTCCGGCGAAGACCGCCACGATCATCTCGAACTCGCCACGGAAGTTGAACTCGTACGGCAGGCTCCACTCCGGATCGAACATATCCGGTCGCGGCTGCCAGTCCCGGCCACAGTTCGGGCCGTACCTCTCCTCGGTCTGCTCGCCGCGCGCCTGGGCCGCATCGCATTCGGCGACCATCTTCTCCCAGTCCTTCACGGACTGCCGGTACTGGGCGTCCGCGTCGGCCTGGGCCTGGGCGACGACGGCCGGGGAGCGCTGCTGGCTGGAGAAGGCCAGGGCGGTGGCGACACCGGCCAGCCCGAGCACCAGCAGGACGAGCATGATCCGGGTCAGCCGGCGCTTGGCCAGCCGGCGAAGTTCGGTGACGTACAGACTCATGCTCCCCAACCCCCTCCGGCGCGACCGGACTGCTCCGCCCCGCCGATCCGCACGGACTCGTCGACCTGGCGGTGCTGACCGGGCACCGGCGCGGTGTTGGTCAGTTCCAGGAAGACGCTCTCCAGGTCCACCGAGACCGGGGCCAGTTCGCTGGCGTACAGGTGGTGTTCGGCGAGGAGCCGGTTCACCATGGCCGGCTTCTCCACGCCGTTGAGCAGCAGGTGGTCGGGGTGTCGGGCGACGGGCACCCCGTTGCGACTGAGCACCTCGGCGGCGGCGGCCAGGTCCTCCGCGGCGTCCAGGCGAACCCGGACGGTGCCGTGCGAGTGCGCGGCGAGCACCTCATCGACCGGGCCGAAGGCGACCCGCCGGCCCAGCGAGATGATGGTGACCGAGTCGCAGATGAGCTGGATCTCGCCGAGGATGTGACTGGAGACCACCACGGTCATCCCGGATTCGGCGAGATCGCGCATCAGGCTCCGCATCTCCCGGATGCCGCCCGGGTCGAGACCGTTGGCCGGCTCGTCGAGGATCAGCAGCTTTGGGTTCTTCAGCAGGGCGGACGCGACCGCCAGTCGCTGCTTCATGCCCAGCGAGTACGTCTTGACCCGATCGCCGGCCCGGTCGCGCAGCCCGACCAGTTCCAGCACCTCGTCGACCCGGGTGGCCGGCACCTGGCCGGCGTTGGCGAGCAGGGACAGGGTGTCCCGCGCGGTGAAGTGCGGGAAGAACTGCGGGCTCTCCACGATCGCCCCGATCTGGCCGGCCACCGCGGGCAGCGCGGCCGGCACCTCGTGGCCGAGGATGGCCATCCGGCCGCCGTCGGGCCGGATCAGGCCGAGCAGGGTGCGCAGCGTGGTGGTCTTGCCGGACCCGTTGGGTCCGAGGAAGCCGTGCACCTGCCCGGTCTCGACCCGCATGTCGAACCCGTCCAGCGCGTTGCGGACGCCGCGCCGGCGGCTCTTGTACGTCTTACGTAAACCTTCGATCTCCAGGACAGCGGACAAGCTGTGCCTCCCCCGTTGGATGGCGTGACAGCGGACACCATACTCGGTATGGCCCGTCGGGCAATACCCGGTATGCATCGCCGCTCAGATCATCCCCGGCACACTGGCCACGCGGCGCCGGATCAGGCGCAGATGACGTGCACCCCGGCAGCCCGAAACGCCTCGACGACCTCGGGCGCGGCGCCGGAGTCGGTCACCAGCGTCTCGACCCGGTCCACCGGGCAGATCCGGGCGAAGGCGTGCCCGCCGAGCTTGGACGAGTCCGCGATGATGACCACCCGCTTGGCCCGGGCCACCATCAGGTTGTTCATCGCCGCCTCACCCTCGTGGTGGGCCGCGGCACCGAGCTGCGGGTCGACCGCGTCCACGCCGAGCAGAGCCACGTCCAGGGTGACCTCGCGCAGCAGCGCCCCGCCCAGCGGGCCGACCAGCTCGAACGACTTGGGTCGCACCACCCCGCCGGCCACCACGACCTTCATCCGCGACCGGACCAGCAGCTCGTTGGCGATGTTGAGCGCGTTGGTGACCACGGTGAGCTGGGCACCCTCGGCGCTGGTGTTAAGGTCGGGGCGGACGGCAAGGGCCCGAGCGACCTCGGTGCTGGTGGTGCCGCCGTTGAGACCGACCACGGTGCCGGGGCTGACCAGCGCGGCCGCGGCCGCGCCGATCCGCTGCTTCTCCGCCGAGTGCTTAGCGGTCTTGTAGCGCAGCGGCAGGTCGTAGCTGACCCCGTTGGCGACCGCACCACCCCGGGTCCGCGTGATCATCTGCTGCTGGGCGAGCTGGTCGAAGTCCCGCCGGATGGTGGCCTGGGAGACGTCCAGGCGCTCGGCCGCCTCCTCGACGCTGACCCGGCCGTTGTCGGTCAGCATCTCGAGCAGAGCGTTCCATCTGGCGTACCGGTCCACCGCGGGGCCTCCGTTGACTCTGCACGAACGGTGATTGATTGCGTGCACAGTAGTGCGCGAAACTCGGTGGGCGCAAAACCCTGTGTTGCGCGATGCCCAAGCCGGTTGCCACGGCAGCCCTCGCGCGCGCAGAATGACGCGCGAAAGAAGGCAGTAACGAGCCGTATTGCGCAGCCGCCGCCCGGCACGAGGAGTTCTCATGGCGTACGTCGACGCGGAGATCGCGAGCCAGCCCGATTGCTGGCGGGAGGCGGCCCGGCTCGCCGGCACCGCCACCGCCGACCTGCCCCGTCCCGGCGAGCGGGTCGCCGTCGTCGGTTGCGGCACGTCGTGGTTCATGGCGATGGCGTACGCCGGGCTGCGCGAACGCGCCGGCCACGGCGAGACCGACGCCTTCCAGGCCAGCGAGTTCCCCACCGGCCGCCGCTACGACCGGCTGATCGCCATCACCCGATCCGGCACCACCACCGAGGTGCTCGACCTGCTCGCCGCGCTACGCGGCCGGGTGCCCGGCACGGTGCTCGTCGGCGACTGCACCTCCCCGGCGGTCGGTCTGGCCGACGCGGCCGTGACCATGCCCTTCGCCGACGAGCGGTCGGTCGTGCAGACCCGCTTCGCCACCACCGCGCTGGCGCTGCTCCGCGCCCACCTGGGCGACAACGTGGAGGCCCTCGCCGCGGACGCCGAGGTGGCCGTCCGGGCCCCGCTGCCGATCGACCCGGCCCGCATCGAACAGGCCACCTTCCTCGGCCGGGGCTGGACGGTCGGGCTGGCCCAGGAGGCCGCCCTCAAGTGCCGCGAGGCGGCCACCTTCTGGGCCGAGGCGTACCCGGCGATGGACTACCGGCACGGTCCCATCTCGGTCGCCGGCCCGGGCCGCCTGGTCTGGGCGTTCGGCGAGCTGCCCGACGGGCTGCCCGAGGACGTCGCGGCCACCGGCGCCGCGTTCGTGCACAGCCGGCACCACGGCTGCCGGGCGGTGCTGGGCAGCTGGGCGGCGGGGCGTACCCCGGTCGACCCGATGGCCGACCTAATCCTCGCGCAACGCTTCGCCGTCGCGCTCGCCACCAGCCGGGGACTCGACCCGGACGCGCCCCGGCACCTCAGCCGTTCCGTGGTCCTCACGTGACCGACGCCCCCGCCGGGCGTGCAGAACCCGTCGTCGTCGCGCTGGACGTCGGCGGCACCGGGATGAAGTGCGCCCTGGTCGGCCAGGACGGTGCGGTGGTGCACGCCGAACGGCATCCCACCGGCGCGGAACGCGGCCCGGTCGCCGTGGTCGACACCATTCTCGACGTCGCGCAGGGGCTGGTGGAGCGGGCCCGCGCCGCCGGGCGCACCCCGGTGGCCTGTGGGATTGGCGTGCCCGGTCTGGTCGACCAGAGCGCAGGGGTGGCGGTCTGGTCGGCCAACCTCGGCCTGCGGCAGGTACCGCTGCGGGAACTGGTCCACGCCCGGACCGGGCTGCCCACGGCGCTCGGCCACGACGTGCGCCTCGGGGGCCTGGCCGAGTCCCGGCTCGGCGCGGGCCGGGGCGTCGGCCACGTCCTCTTCGTCGCCGTCGGCACCGGAATCGCCGCCGCCCACCTGGTCGGCGGGTCGGCCACCGCCGGGGCGCACGGCGCGGCCGGCGAGCTGGGGCACATCCTGGTACGCCCCGACGGGCCGCGCTGCGGCTGCGGGCGACCCGGCTGCCTGGAGGCGGTCGCCTCGGCCTCGGCGATCGGCCGCCGCTACACCGCGCTGGCCCGGTCGGCGGCGCACTCCCCCGGCGACCTCGACGTGCCGGCCCGACCGGGCGGCGGGGCGGCCATCCCGCGTACCGCCGACGTCTCCCTGGGCGGTGCGACCTTCAGCGCTGCCGAGGTGGCCGACCGGGCGGCGGCCGGGGAGGCGCTGGCCGGGCAGGTCTGGCGGGAGGCCGTCGGGGCGCTCGCCGACGGGCTCGCCACCGCCCAGGCGTTGTTCGACGTGGAGGCCATGGTGATCGGCGGCGGGCTGGCCCGGGCCGGCGCGCGGCTGTTCGACCCGCTGCGCTCGGCGTTGCGGGAGCGGATCACCTTTCACCGGGAGCCGCGCCTGGTCGCGGCGGCCCTCGGCGACGAGGCGGGCTGCCTCGGCGCCGCCCTGCTCGCCCTCGACATTCTGGAGCGGCCATGACCCTGCGGGTGACCGGCAAGGTGGTGACCCCGACCGGCGTGATCCGGCAGGGGTGCGTGGAGATCAACGGCGACCGGATCACCGCGGTGGCCGAGTACCCGGCGAAGCGGGACGGGCACTGGATCGTGCCGGGCTTCGTCGACATGCACACCCACGGCGGCGGGGGGCACACCTTCACCACCGGTGACGCCGACTCGGCCCGGCAGGCCGCCGCGTTCCACCTCGGGCACGGCACCACCACCCTGCTGGCCAGCCTGGTCAGCGCCCCGTTCGCCGTGATGCGCGCGGCCACCGCCGCCCTAGCCCCGCTGGTCCGCGAGGGCGTGCTGGCCGGCGTCCACTTCGAGGGACCGTACCTGTCGGCGGCCCGGTGCGGCGCGCAGAACCCGGAGTTCCTGCGCGACCCGTCCACCGACGAACTGGCCGAACTGATCGAACTGGGTGCGGGCGCGGTCCGCAT
Organism: Micromonospora sp. KC721; assembly: GCF_004348355.1. NCBI lineage: Bacteria > Bacillati > Actinomycetota > Actinomycetes > Micromonosporales > Micromonosporaceae > Micromonospora > Micromonospora sp. KC721. Next base: position 8,066 of record NZ_SMJY01000185.1, read on the forward strand.
GGTGACCCTGGCCCCCGAGCGGGACGGTGCGCTCGACGCGGTCAAGCTGCTCACCTCGCACGGGGTGGTCGCCGCGATCGGCCACACCGACGCCACGTACGCGCAGACCCGCGCCGCCGTGTCGGCCGGCGCGAGCGTCGGCACCCACCTGTTCAACGGCATGCGCCCGATCCACCACCGCGAACCGGGCCCGGTGGTGGCCCTGCTCCAGGCGCCGAGCGTCGTCTGCGAGCTGGTCGCCGACCGGGTGCACCTGCACGACGGGACGCTCGCCTTCGCCACCTCCACCGCCGGCCCGGAGCGGACCGCGTTGATCACCGACGCGATGGCCGCCGCCGGTATGCCCGACGGCCGCTACGAGCTGGGCGGGCAGGAGGTGCTGGTCGCCGACGGGGTGGCCCGGCTGGCCCGCGACGGCGCCCTCGCGGGCAGCACCCTCACCATGGACGCCGCGCTGCGGCACGCCGTCGGCAGCGGCGTCCCGATGCCGGACGCCGTCCGCATGATCGCCACCACCCCGGCCCGGGCGATCGGGCTCGGCGACCGGGTCGGTGCGCTCCGGGCCGGTCTCCGCGCCGACCTGGTCGTCCTCGACGACGACCTGTCCGTGGTCCGGGTGATGCGCGGCGGGTCCTGGGTCCAGTGACCGGCGCGGCGAGGTGAGGCGGACCGCCGTCAGCCCGCCGACGGCACCTCGACGCCAAGCACGGCCTGCTCGTCCGGTCGGTGGACCAGAACCTCGGACAGGTACGACTGCACCGCCGGGCCCATGCCGACGTCCCGGCCGGCTCGCTCGGAGAGCAGCCACTTGTGCTCGATGATCTGCGCGAAGATCTCCTGCGGCTCCAGCTTGCGGCGCAGGTGCGCCGGCACCGCCCGGACCACCGGCTCGAACACCTCGGTCAGCCAGCGGTGGGCGGCCTGCTGCTCGTCAGCCAGGTCGCTCTCCATCCGGTAGGCGCACAGGTCGTTGAGCAGCCGGCGGGCCTGGTTCTCCTCGGCGTCCAGACCGGTCAGGCGCAGCAGCCGACGGGTGTGGTAGCCGGCGTCGACCACCTTGGGTCGGACCAGGTAGCGGCCGTTGTCGACGGTCGACATGGCCACCTCGGCCACGTCGAAGCCCAGCTCGTTGAGGCGGCGGATCCTGCCCTCGATGTCGTGCCGGGCCTCCCGCTCGATCTGCTGCTCGTAGGTGATCTCGTGCCAGAGGCGCTCGTAGCGCTGCACGACCTCCTCGCAGACCACCTCGGGATCGATCGACTCGTGCAGCAACCCGGCGGCCTGCAGATCCAGCGCCTCACCGAAGATGTTGACCCGGGCGATCTCCAGGTCCTCGCCACGCTGGCCGTGGGAGAGCGAGCGGTGCAGCGCCCCGGTCTCGGCGTCGACCAGGTACGCGGCGAACGCGCCCGCGTCCCGCCGGAACAGGGTGTTCGACAGCGAGCAGTCGCCCCAGAAGAAGCCGGTCAGGTGCATCCGCACCAGCAGCACCGCCAGGGCGTCCAGCAGTCGCCCCATGGTCTCCGGCCGCACCGTACGGGAGAACAGCGCCCGGTACGGCAGCGAGAACTGCAGATGCCGGGTGATCAGCACCGGGGCGAGCGGCTCCCCGTCGTCGCCCTGCCGGTCGGCCACGATCGCGATCGCCTCCACCGACGGGAAGTCGATCCGCTCCAACGCGCGGAGCAGGTCGTACTCCCGTTCGGCGACCCGCTCGCCGGTCTCCTTGACCGCGTACACGTAGTCGCCGAGCCGGACGAACCGCACGACGTGCCGGGAGATGCCCTGGGGCAGCGCCACCAGGTGGTGCGCAGGCCACTGCTCCAGCGGTGTCGACCAGGGAAGGTCGAGTAGCGCCGGGTCGACGAGGGCCGAGGTGATCCGCACGGGGACAAGTGTGAAGGGTGTCCCCGCCGAGTGCTGCTGATCGTGGCTCGGCACACATCGATCGCGCCGCCACCCGGCCCGCGCCGGCCGCCGCCGGGGGGCCGGTAGCGTGATCGCGTGCGGGAAACCACGAGGGTACGCGGCGTGCCGCGGCCGGTACGCCCCGCCGGCTGGTGGTGCGACGCCCTCCTGCTGGCCGGTCTGCTCGCGCTGACCGTGGCGCTCGCCACCGGTCACCTGTTCGGTGTGGACCGGGCGGTGGCCGACTGGGCACAGGCACACCGGCCGGCGGCGGCGTACTGGACGGCGGTGGTCTTCAACTACCTCGGCCAGGGCAGTCCGCTGACGCTGATCGCCGCCGGACTGGGCGTGCTGCTGGCGGTCCGGCTCCGCTCGGTCCGGCCGGTGCTGCCGCCGGTGGTGGCGTTCGCGCTCACCGCCCTGACCATCGGCCCGCTGAAGGTGTGGACCGCCCGCCCGGCGCCCAGCGCCAGCGTGAAGGAGCCTTATCTGACGCCCGAGCAGACCCTGCCGCTGTTTCAGCACGACCTGCCGGTGCGGTTCGCCCAGTCGTACCCGTCCGGGCACGTGGCCAACGCGATCGTCTGGTACGGCGTGATCGCCCTGCTGCTCGTACCGCTGCTGCGCACCGCGGGCCGGCGGATGCCACCCCGGGTGGTCACCGTCGTGCGGGTGGTGCCGCCGCTGGTGGTCCTCTTCACCACCACCTACCTGGGCTGGCACTGGCTGACCGACTCCGTGGCGGGACTGCTGCTCGGCCTGCTGCTGGACCGACTGCTGCGCCGGGTGCCGTGGGATTGGGTGCCGTTACCGGGCCGGTTGCGGGCCTGGGACCGGCCGTTCACCTCGATCACCTAGCCTCCCGCCATGGACCAGCTCCGACGGCGGTTGGGCGTACCCGACGCGGTGGTCATCGGCCTCGGGTCGATGCTCGGCGCGGGCGTCTTCGTGGTCTTCGCCCCGGCAGCCGCGACGGCCGGCGGCGCCGGCCTGCTGGCGGCTCTGGCCCTGGCGGGGTTCATCGCGTTCTGCAACGCGACCAGCTCGGCCCGGCTGGCGGCCCGCCACCCGGAGTCCGGCGGCACCTACGTGTACGGGCGGGAGCGGCTGAGCCCGTTCGCCGGGTTTCTCGCCGGCTGGGGGTTCGTGGTCGGCAAGACGGCGAGCTGCGCGGCGATGGCGCTGACCATCGGGGCGTACCTCTGGCCGGCGCAGACCCGGCTGGTCGCGGTCGCCGCCGTGCTCGCGGTGACCGTGGTGAACCTGCGCGGCATCGCCAAGACGGCCGCCGCGACGGCCGTGCTGGTGACCCTGGTGCTGGCCGTGCTGGCCCTGGTCGTGGTGACCGGGTTGACCGCCGGTGATGTCCAACTCGACCGGCTCACTGCGGGTGGCGGCTCCGCCCGTGGGGTGCTCACCGCCGCCGGGCTGCTCTTCTTCGCCTTCGCCGGGTACGCCCGGATCGCCACCCTCGGTGAGGAGGTACGCGACCCGGAGCGGACCATCCCCCGGGCCGTCCCGCTGGCCCTCGGTGTGGTGCTGGCGACCTACCTGGTGATCGCCGTGGTCGCGGTCGGGGTGCTCGGCGCCGACCGGCTGGCCGCGTCCGCCGCGCCCCTGGTCGACGTGGTCACCGCCGCCGGGCTGCCCGGCCTGGCCTGGGTGGTCCGGGCCGGTGCGGCGATCGCGGTGACCGGGGTGCTGCTCTCCCTGCTCGCCGGGGTGGGCCGGACGCTGCTGGCGATGGCCCGCCGGCGGGACATGCCCGGGGCGCTGGCCGCGGTGCACCCGGTGCACCAGGTGCCGCACCGGGCCGAGCTGGCGGTCGCCGCTGTGGTGGTCCTGGTGGTGCTGCTCGGTGACGTCCGGCACGCGATCGGCTTCTCCAGCTGCACGGTGTTGGTCTACTACGCGATCACCAACGCCGCCGCGCTGCGGCTGGGGCCCGACCCGGCGCGCAGGCTCCCGGTGCGGGCGCTGGCGGTGGCGGGGCTGGTCGGTTGCCTGCTGCTCGCGGCCAGCCTGCCGCCGGGCAGCGTCCTCGCCGGCGTCGCCGTGCTCGCCCTCGGCGCCACCTGGTACGCCCTGCGCCCCCGCCACTGACCCACCGTCCGGGCCTCCGGAACGCGCGACGTACCCAAGACCCTCAAGCCTCAGCGGCCGTCCCGGTGCTGGGGTGCCCGGGCCTGCGGGGTGGTGG
>NZ_SMJY01000186.1:0-11962 GCF_004348355.1 Micromonospora sp. KC721
GGGCGGTTTCAGCCGAGGGCTGCGGTCCGTGTCGTCAGATCGTCTTCGGTGATGGGTCGCAGCACCCGGCAGGGCGTGCCGACGGCGACGACCATCGGAGGGACATCGCGACTGACGACGCTGCCCGCGCCGATGACGGATCCGTACCCGATCCGGACGCCGGGTAGGACGACGGCGTTGCTGCCGATCCAGACCTTGTCCTCGATCACGATGGGTTCCGAGAACCGCGCGTAGTCGATCCGACGCGCGGGATGAACCGGGTGTCCCGTGGTCGTGAGCGTCACGCTGGGGGCGATCATGACGCCGTCACCGATGCGGATGTCCACGTCGTCGACGAACGTGAGATTGACGTTGCCGAAGAAGTCGTCACCGATGTGGACGTTGCTGCCGAATCCGGCGTGGAACGGCGGGAGCAGTACGGTGCGTTCTCCGACCGACCCGAGGATCGCGGCGAGCAGTGACCTTCGCTTGTCGGCGTCACCGGGCGGGGTGTGGTTGTACTCGAAGATGAGATCGGTACGTCGCTGTGGAGCCTGGAACGACGCCTCCGACTCGGTGTAGATGAGACCCTGACGGATCCGGTCCAAGACCGCTTGTTCGTGACTGTGTGGCACGCCGGAGCGCTCCTTCCCACCCGGTCCGCCGAACACCGGGAGTACGGGCTTCTGCGGTGGCGTACGACGCTACGCCATCCGCGGCGTTGCCGCAGACGTGGGCGAGGCTGTCGAGGGGTTCGGGTCCGTGTCGACAAACGTGAGCTGGGCGGGCTGCCATGGCTATCGAAACAGTGGTTGGCGGGCGCGTAGGCGTTGGCGGGTGGTGTAGCCGAGCAGGAGTGTGAGCACGAGTCCGGAGGCGGCCAGCCCGCCGATGAGGATGGTTTTGCTGTTGTCGGTGGGCGTGGGTGGCGCGGTGCCTGGTGGTGTGAAGGTGACTCTGCCGGTGGCGGTGTGTCGGGTCCAGCCGCTGCCGAGTTCGAGGTGGGCGGTCCATGGGCCGTCTGGCACCTGTTGGCCGATGGGGACGTGGACGGTGGTGGTGGCGTCGAGGGCGAGAGTGGGGGCTTCGACCTTGAACGGGCCGGTGGACAGCCCGTCGGGTCCGTCGGTGAGGGTGAGTGTGCCGTCGAGGTCGAGGGCGCGTTTGCCGGTGTTGCGTACCTGCGCGGTGAGCATGGCGGTGCCGTCGCCGGTGCGGGTGCCGGTGAGGTCGCTGATGGTGAAGTTGGAGGCGGGTTCGCCGCCGGGGCCGACGGACAGGTAGATGCGGATGCCGACGCGGCCGACATGGCGGACCGTACCTTTACCGCGGCTGGCGGTTTCGGCCCAGACGACGGCGTAACGCTCCCCGGCGGAGGCCTTCTCGGGCACCGCGATGGTGACCAGAACGGTTGCTTCCTGTTCGTGGGGCAGGTTGAGCCGGTCGTGGTCCACTCTGATCCAGCTGGACAGTTCGTTGGGGGTCCGGTCGGGAGCCACCTCCCACTGGTCCTTGTTGATGGTGGCGGCGGCCGGGTACACGGCGATCTGCCGCCGGATGGTGGCGGCGTTCTGCACGATGATGCGGCGGCGGATCGTCGTGCCGGGGTTGACGTGGTCGACGATGTAGTGGTGCGCGCGGGGGTCGTCGCGGCGGCTCACTGGCGCGTCCAGCAGCCGGACGCTGACGCCGACGCTCGGCCCCGGCGGTACGGGTGACGGGGTTGACCGGCGGCCGTCGGCGTTCGCCCCCGCCGGCGCCAGGACGGCGGCGGCGAGGGCGAGTGCCGCGAGCGCGCTGCGCTTAGGACACAGAATGGGTCACCGTCCCGCTGTAGAGACCGCCCACGGCGCTCGGCGGGATGCTGATCTCCAGGTTCGGGTTCCAGCTGGCCGTGTTGTTACCCGAGCCGGACGTCTTGGAGAACGCGGTGCGGGGTACGCCGAGGGCGACCCGGTCGGCGCGGGTGGGCTGGCCGGGCACGAACGTGCCGGTGCCGGTCGTGGCGGTGGCCGGGCCGGACCAGTACTCCACCAGTTGCGGCTGGATGATCTGGGTCGGGTCGTCGCTGCCGGTGTCGAACTGGGTGGCGACGACCGAGGCGGTCCAGGTGGCGCTCGCGGCCGCACGCTCGTCGCGGACGGTCACGGTGCCCATTTGTCCGGTCAAGGTCTGGCCGGGGAACGCCGAACCGAGGTTGACCGAAGCCGGCACCTCAATGTTCAGATTCGCGGTGGCCACGGTGAACGTGACGGTGGTGTCTGCGGACGGCTGAGCCGACGCCGGCGAGGCGGTGGCAGTGGCGGTGGCGGTGGCGGCTACCGCGGTGAGGCACAAGGCGGGAATGAGCTTCTTCATGGGAACCTTGTAACACGACAATCAGGACGAAAGAAGATAAACGGGATATATGCGCTAGGAGACGGAGTGGGTGACCCTCCCGGAGTAGAGACCGGTGGCCACGCCGGTCGGGATGGAGATCACCAAGGTGGGCTGCCAGCTGACCCGGTTCGGGGCATTGCCGGAGATCTTGCGGAAGGCGGTCCTCGGGGCGGTCAACGTCTGCGCCTGCGCGCTGGTGGGTTGCCCGGGGGCGAGACTGCCGCCGCCGCTGGCACGGGTGGCGGGTCCGGACCAGTAGGACACCCGGGTGGTGGGAATGGTCTGCGCGGGCGTGCCGGCGCCGGTGGTGAACGCGGTTGCGGTGACGGTGACGGCCCAGGTGTTCGGGCTGGCCGAGCGGGTGTCGCGGACGGTGACCGTGCCCATCTGTCGGCTGATCGCGCTGCCGGGCGGGCCGCCACCAAGGCTGGCCATGGCCGGCACGGTGATCGTCAGCGCCCCCACCGGGGCCTGCGCGATGGCGAAGGTGGCACCCGCCGCCGGTGGGGGTGGCGTGGCGAGCGGCGCCGCACTCGCTAGGAGGACAAAGCCGACAAGCGCCGCGAAACTTCTCATGAGTGCAGTATATGGACAGCGGGCTGGCGGTCGTGCGGCCCTCCCGGCGCGCCGGGTCGTATTCAGCCGGTGACGACCAGGGCGAAGTCGGCGTCGGTCGCCGGGGTCTCCACGTGCCCGTCGGCGTTGACCTCGCTGGCGACGACCTGGACAGTCCAGGTCCCGGCCGCCGGAGCCTCAACGAACACGTTCTCCACCGTGTCGATCGTGTTGGCCACACCCCCGGCGGTGGACCAGTTCCCGGCAGTCAGCCCGTTGTTTCCCCAGTAGACGGTGGTGCCGTCGGGGGCGGTCACCTTCAACGTCAGGTCGTTGACGCGGGCCCGCGCCGCCGACGGCGACCCCATCGGGTCGGTGTACACCATCGTTGCCCGCAGCGGCGTGGTGCCGTCACTGGTCAGCGTGTACGTCGCGGTCTGGCTGGTCTGCAGCAGCGCGGTCTCGTTGACGAGGACGGGCAATGCCCAGTTGTTGGCCTGCGCCTGCTCGTACAGGTTGGCGACGCTGGTCGTACCCCAGCCCTGGTGCATCCGGGTCAGGTCGTGCGTCGTCCCCGTGAACGGGTACTGATCCGCAGAGTTGATCAAGAGCGCCTTGGCGGTGGACGCGTGCGGCCGTGAGGCGAACACGTCGCGGTCCAGCCCGGGGCCGCCCTCGAAGACACCGTCGGCCCACATCTGGAACACCAGCCCGGCGTAACCGCAGGTGATCGGCGCACTGGCGCTGGTGCCGGTGAACGTCGCGGTGTACGCGGTGTCGCTGGTGCCCGCGGTGGTGTGGACCGCGTCGTAGTAGTTCACCAGATCCGGCTTGATCCGCCCGTCGGCCGCCGGGCCGATGCCCGCCCCGCCGTTCCACGCGTCGTCGGCGCGCGACAGCGTGTCGTAGTGGAACGCGCCACCCACCGAGACCACGTTCTTCGCCCAGGCCTGCGGCCGACCGCTGCGGTTGCCGGTGTTCCCCTGCGACTGGCAGATCAGGATGTCGTGGTCGAACACGATGTCGTCCATCGCCGCCGACGTGGCGTTGTAGCTGTAGGTCAGCGCACTGCCCCAACTGTTGGACTGGAACACCGCACGATACGGTCCCGCCGGGTCGACGAGTTGCGCGGTGTGCGCCCACCGGTCGGCCACCAGAGAGTTGGCGGCGAAGATGCCCTGCCCCTCCGGCAGCAAGCCACGCGCGGTCGCGTCGACTCCGGAGGCGAAGATCTGCCCGTACGTGGAGGTGCCGTGCGTGACATTCGTCGTATTCCCGGCGTGGATGATCGGCGGTTTCGCGGCGAATTCCTGGTGCGTGGTCCGTAGCCCCACGTCCATCACCTCACCCCGCACGCCCTGACCCGCGTACCCCCACGCGGCCTCGATGGCGTTCGCGCCGCCCGCAGCCCGCGCGTTGTCCATGTCGACGTCCGGCGTCGTCGACACATCCAGAGCCAGCACCGCAGCCAGATGCGCCACGGCGACCACCTGCTCGGGGGTGAGCGTCGCCTCGATCATCCGACGGCTCGCCGACGCGCCGTGCACGACGCCGCCCAGGGCAGCGATCCGCTGGACCACCGCGCGCTGGTCGGCGGCGTCACGTTCGACCAGCGTGACGACGTACCGGTGGGTCGAGCCCGGCACCATTGCACGCTCGACCTTGTCACCCGGATCGTATGGGCCCACCCATCGCACGAACGGCAACCGCTGCACCTGCCGACGGATCCCCCCGCTCATCCGCACGACGTACGTGGCATCAGGAAGATAGGCGCCGATCCGCGCACCGAGCCGGCGCAGTGCGTCCCGCTCGCGGTCGTGCGGCGCTGCCACGAACTGCACGAGGTACGCTGCGCCGCGCGTGGCCTGCAGCGGATGCTGTGGTCGGGTTCGCTGCCCGTCCGGCGTCATCGGATCAAAGGTGCGAGTCCGCAACCTGATCAGCCGCGCCGCTTCGCCGGCGTTCCGCACCAACGCTCCCCCGTCCACGGTGCCCCCCTGCCCGCCGGCGCCGACGAGCCCACTCTGATCGGCGGCGCCGCCGATCAATGTCGAGGCGGCACCAGACGGATGAGCAGCGGACACGGCGACGACAACAGCGACAGCCGCGACGAGCACAGCCCTTCGGGTCGCCTTTTTGCGAATGACTGTCTGCACTGTGGCCTCCCGGGCTGAGCATTCGCCGCGAAGAAATCCCGACAACGTGAGGAAATGTCACGCATAATCAGGAATGCGGACTAATGGCTTAACAATATATATCGCTCGCCATTGATCCCGAAAGATGCGTCCACGACGCGACGCATAACCGAGGAATGCTCGTCCGACGGACGGCACCGACAGGCCGGTGTGCGCGCGTACCCGGTGTTCCACCCACGGCCCGACGGCGCGGCGTCAGGCCCCGCGGCCCGCCTTCCTGCCCAGACGCGCGAGGGCCTTCCCAGGCGAGGGCGGCGGCGGGAAGGAGTGCGGGCCTTGTCCGCCGTCGGCGCTGCCGGGTGTCGCCCCGGCCGCACCTCGCCGAGCGGGTCACAGTGCCACGATGGCCGCCGTCTCCCCCGGCAGCTGCACCCGGTCGCGCATCACCGTCACGCCCTCCCCGGTGGCCAGCAGCACCCTCCGCACCGTCCCCGGCAGCGAGATTCCCTGTGCCCGGGTCGCCAGGTTCGCCACCACCAGGCAGTCTCCGCGCCGCATCACCAGGAAGCGGTCCCCGTGCCGCACCTCCACCCGGTCCAGCCGGGGGTCCGACAGGTCCGCCCGGCTCTTGCGCAGCGCGATCAGCCGGCGGTGGAACTCGTACATCTCCCGGTGCTCGGGCTTGTTCAGCTCCGCCCAGTCGAGCCGGGAACGTACGAAGGTCTGCGAATCCTGGGGGTCGGGCACGTCCGCCGTGGCCCACCCGTGCGCGGCGAACTCCCGCTTGCGCCCGTCGCGGACGGCGACCGCCAGCTCGGGCTCGGGGTGGCTGGTGAAGAACTGCCACGGTGTGCTGGCGGCCCACTCCTCCCCCATGAACAGCATCGGGGTGAACGGCGCGGTCATCAGCAGCACCGCCCCGACCCGCAGCAGCGCGGGCGAGAGGGTGGCGGAGATCCGGTCACCGGTGGCCCGGTTGCCGATCTGGTCGTGGTTCTGCAGGTACGCCACGAAGCGGTGCCCCGGCGTGCGCTGCCGGTCCACCGGCCGCCCGTGTACCCGGTTGCGGAAGCTGGAGTGGGTGCCGGCGTGGAAGAACGCGCCGGTGAGCACCTCGGTGAGGCATTCCAGTGAGCCGAAGTCGGCGTAGTAGCCCTGCCGTTCGCCGGTGAGCAGGCTGTGCAGGGCGTGGTGGGCGTCGTCGTTCCACTGGGCGTGCAGGCCGTACCCGCCGGCCTCGCGCGGGCTGATCAGTTTGGGATCGTTGAGGTCGCTCTCGGCGATCAGTGACAGCGGCCGGCCCAGGTGCGTGGAGAGCGCCTCCACCTCGGCCGCGACCTGCTCCAGCAAGTGCGTGGCGCGGCTGTCGGGCATGGCGTGCACGGCGTCGAGCCGCAGCCCGTCGACGTGGTAGTCACGCAGCCACATCAGCACCGAGTCGGTGATGTAGCGGCGGACGCCGTCGGAGTGCGGGCCGTCGAGGTTGACGGTGCGACCCCAGGTGTTGCTCTGCTCGGTGAGGTACGGCGCGAACATCGGCGCGTAGGCCCCGGAGGGCCCGAAATGGTTGTAGACGACGTCGAGGATCACCCCCAGTCCCTTGGCGTGGGCGGCGTCGACGAAGCGTTTGAGTCCGTCCGGCCCGCCGTAGGGCTGGTGCGGGGCGTACCAGCAGACGCCGTCGTAGCCCCAGTTGTGTTCGCCGTTGAAGGCGTTGACCGGCAGCAGTTCGATCATGTCGACGCCGAGGTCGACCAGGTGGTCGAGGCGGGCGATCGCCGCGTCGAACGTGCCTTCCGGGGTGAAGGTGCCGACGTGCAGCTCGTAGAGGACGCTGCCGGGCAGTTGCCGGCCGGTCCAGCCCTGGTCGGTCCAGGCGAACGCCGAGTGGTCGTAGAGCCGGCTGGGCCCGTGCACCCCGTCCGGCTGCCAGGCCGAGCGGGGGTCGGGCAGCGGGCGGTCGTCGTCGTCGAGCAGGAACGCGTAGTCGGTGCCGGGGCCGGCCCCGGGCACCTCGACCCGCCACCAGCCCTGCGGGCCGGGGCGCATCTCGCGGTCGGTGTGGCCCGGCAGCCGCAGCCGGACCCGGGCGGCCTCGGGCGCCCACACCGTGAACTCGGTCATGCGGCGTCCTCCACGGAGTCGCTGGGAGCCAGCAGGGCGACGGGATAGGTGTCGAGCACATCATCAATCAGCAGCTCAGACCCACTGTAGGCGCGACCGGTGAACAGGTCGGTAACAGTGTTTCCGGAAATCGGCAGCCGGGTTCCGCGCCATCCGCCGTCCCGGGCCAGCCGCAGCGGCAGCCGGGTGGCCACGGCGATCGCGCCGCCCCGGTCGAAGGCGACGGCGTGCGCGGCGGCCGGCCCGTGGGCCGGCACCGGCCGGTAGCCGGTGAACAGTTCCGGGTGGTCGCGGCGCAGCCGCAGCGTCCGCGACACCACCAGCAGCTTCGCCGCGCCGTCGGCGGCCACCGCGGGCCGCCAGCCGGCGTCGAGGCGGGCCAGCAACCCCCGGCGTACGGCGAAGTCGACCGGGCGGCGGTTGTCCGGGTCGACCAGGGAGTTCTCCCACAGCTCGGTGCCCTGGTAGGTGTCCGGCACCCCGGGCATGGCGAGCTGCACGAGCTTCTGGCCGAGCGAGTTGGACCAACCGGCGGGGGTGATCTCGTCGACGAACGCGCCGATCTCGGCGTGCAGTTCCGGGTCGTCGTACATCCGGTCCACCAGGGCGTGCAGTTGGTGCTCGAAGGCGGGGTCGGGGTCGGCCCAGCTGGTCGAGGTGCACGCCTCCCGGGCGGCCTTCTCGGCGTACGCGTGCAGGCGCCGCCGGTCGATCGGCCAGACACCGACGGTGCTCTGCCAGAGCAGGTGGGCCAGCGCCGGGTCGGCCAGTGGCGCGCGGGACATCCACCGGCTGACGGTCTCGGCCCAGCGGCCGGGCAGCTCGGACAGCACGGCGAGCCGGGCCCGGACGTCCTCGCCGCGCTTGGTGTCGTGGGTGGACAGGGTGGTCATGCTGGCCGGCCAGCGGGCCTGCCGGGCGGCGGCGAAGCGGTGGAACTCCGCCGGCGGCACCCCGAAGTGGGCCGGGGAGCCGCCGACCTCGTTGAGCGCGACGAACCGGCTCCACCGGTAGTAGGCGGTGTCCTCGACCCCCTTGGCCATCACCGCGCCGGTCAGTTGCGGGAAGCGGGCGGCCAGCTCGTGGCCCGGGTCACGCAGGCGGGCGGTGACCGCGTCCAGGGTGGCGGCGAGGTCGGGGCGGCGGCGGCCCGCCTCGGCGCGGGCGGCGGCCAGGTGCCGGGCACCCTCGGGCGGGTAACCCCGGTAGACCGGGAAGCAGGCGGCCAGCTCGGCGAGGGCGTCCCGGGTGGCTTCGCGGTCCAGTTCGCAGGCGAGGGCGGCGAGCCGGGTCAGTTCGGCGGCGAGCAGCCGGGTGGCGGCCTGCCGTTTGGTGTCGTGGACGAGGTCGGGCCAGGAGGTGTGCCGGCCGGTGAGCCGGCCGTCGAGGGTGGTGACGTCGTCCTCGGCGTCGCTGTCGACGAAGAGCCCGCAGACGGCGGCGAGGGCGTCGTACCCGGTGGTGCCGTCGACCGGCCAGTCGGGCAGTTCCTCGCCGTACTCGAGGATCTTCTCCACGATCAGCCAGCAGTGGGGGGCGGCGGCGCGCAGCCGGGCCAGGTAGCCGGCGGGGTCGCGCAGGCCGTCGGGGTGGTCGACGCGGATGCCGTCGACGTCACCGGCGGTGACCCAGCGCAGGATCTCGACGTGGGTGGCGTCGAAGACCGCCGGGTCCTCGACCCGCAGGCCGGCCAGGTCGGAGACGGCGAAGAACCGGCGGTACGTCAGGTCGGTGTCGCCGCGCCGCCAGTTGACCAGCTCGTAGTGCTGCCGGTCGTGGACCTGGCGCGCGGTGCCCGCGCCGGTGCCGTCGGCGATCGGGAACCGGTGTTCGTGGTAGCGCAGCTCCCCGTCGACGATGGTCAGGTCGTCGAGGGCGGCGGGGTCGTCGGCGAGCACCGGCAGCAGCAGCCGGCCGCGGTCCCAGTCGATGTCGAACCAGGCCGCGTACGCCGAGTCCCGGCCCCGGCGCAGCACGTCCCACCAGGCCGGGTTGGCGGCCGGCTGGGCCACCCCGGCGTGGTTGGGCACGATGTCCACGACCAGGCCGAGCCCGGCGGCGCGCAGCGCCCGGACGAGGCGTTGCCGGGCGGCCTCGCCCCCGAGTTCGGGGTTGACCGTTTGGTGGTCGACCACGTCGTAGCCGTGCTGACTGCCGGGAGTGGCGGCGAGCAGCGGCGCGCTGTAGAGGTGGGTGACGCCGAGGTCGGCCAGCCAGTCGGTGAGGCCGGCGGTGGCGTCCAGGTCGAAACCGGGGCGGATCTGCACCCGGTAGGTCGACCCGACCCGGGGGGCGGATGGCATCAACTCGTCCTCTCCAGCACCACCAGGCAGCGGTCGGGGACGGTCAGCGCGGCGCCGGCCTCGACCACCGTCGTCTTCTCCGGGTCCGGGTCCGCGGTGTTGATGGTCAGCTCCCAGCGCTGCCCGAACTCCTCGCCGGGCAGGGTGAAGTCCAGGGCGGCGTCGTGGGCGTTGAACAGCAGCAGGAAGGAGCTGTCCCGGTGGCGCTGGCCGTACTGGCCGCGCTCGCGGATGCCGTCGCCGTTGACGAACAGGGCCACCGCGCGGCCGAAGTCGTTGCCCCAGTCCTCGCCGGTCATCTCCCGGCCGTCGGGGGTGTACCAGGCCAGGTCGGGCAGGCCGGAGTCGGCGGCCCGGCCGCCGACGGGCAGGCCGGTGAAGAAGCGGCGGCGGCGGAACACCTGGTGGGAGTTGCGGAACGCGGTGAGCCGGCGGACGAAGTCGAGCAGGTCGGCCTCGGCGTGTTCCCAGTCGACCCAGGCCAGTTCGCTGTCCTGGCAGTAGGCGTTGTTGTTGCCGTGCTGGGTGCGGCCCAGCTCGTCGCCGTGGCCGATCATCGGTACGCCCTGGGAGAGCATCAGGGTGGCCAGGAAGTTGCGTCGTTGCCGGGCCCGCAGGGCGCGTACGGCGGGATCGTCGGTGTCGCCCTCGACGCCGCAGTTCCAGGACCGGTTGTGGCTCTCGCCGTCGCGGTTGGACTCGCCGTTGGCCTCGTTGTGCTTGTCGTTGTACGACACCAGGTCGTGCAGGGTGAACCCGTCGTGGCAGGTGACGAAGTTGATGCTGTGGAAGGGGCGGCGGCCGTCGTCCTGGTAGAGGTCGGCGGAGCCGGAGATGCGGGAGGCGAACTCGGCGAGGGTGGCCGGCTCGCCGCGCCAGAAGTCGCGCACGGTGTCGCGGTACTTGCCGTTCCACTCGGTCCACTGCGGCGGGAAGTTGCCCACCTGGTAGCCGCCGGGGCCGACGTCCCACGGCTCGGCGATCAGTTTGACCTGGCTGACCACCGGGTCCTGCTGGACCACCTCGAAGAAGGTGGAGAGGCGGTCCACCTCGTAGAACTCACGGGCCAGGGTGGCGGCGAGGTCGAAGCGGAAGCCGTCGACGTGCATCTCGGTGACCCAGTACCGCAACGAATCCATGATCAGTTGCAGGGAGTGCGGGTTGCGGACGTTGAGGCTGTTCCCGGTGCCGGTGTAGTCGACGAAGCAGCGCCGGTCGGATTCGGAGAGCCGGTAGTAGCTGGGGGTGTCGATGCCCTTGAAGCTCAGCGTCGGGCCGAGGTGGTTGCCCTCGGCGGTGTGGTTGTAGACCACGTCGAGGATGACCTCGATGCCGGCGGCGTGCAGAGCCCGGACCATGCCGCGGAACTCCTGCACCTGCTGACCGAGGCGGCCCAGGGCGGAGTAGCCGTGGTGCGGGGCGAAGAAGCCGATGGTGTTGTAGCCCCAGTAGTTGCGCAGCCCCAGGTCGGTCAGGCGGTGGTCGTGGACGAACTCGTGCACCGGCATCAGCTCGACGGCGGTCACCCCGAGCCGCTTGAAATAGTCGATCATGACGGGCGAGGCGATGGCCGCGTACGTGCCGCGCAGTTCCTCCGGGATGTCCGGGTGGCGCATGGTCAGCCCGCGCACGTGCGCCTCGTAGATCACTGAGTGGTGGTACGGGATGCGCGGTGGCCGGTCGTTGCCCCAGTCGAAGTAGGGGTTGACCACCACCGACTTCGGGACGTACGGGGCCGAGTCGGCGGTGTTCGTCCGGTCCGGGTCGCCGCCCACCTCGTAGTCGTAGACGGCCGGGTCCCAGGTGACCTCGCCGTCGACGGCCTTGGCGTACGGGTCGAGCAGCAGCTTGTGCGGGTTGCAGCGCAGCCCGTTGGCCGGGTCCCACGGCCCGTGGACGCGGTAGCCGTACCGCTGGCCCGGCTCGATGCCGGGCAGGTAGGCGTGCCAGACGTACGCGTCGACCTCGCGCAGCTCGATGCGGCGCTCGACGCCGGTGTCCCACTCGTCGAAGAGGCAGAGTTCGATCTTCTCGGCGATCTCGGAGAAGATCGCGAAATTGGTGCCCATCCCGTCGTAGGTGGCGCCGAGGGGGTAGCGCTCGCCCGGCCAGACCTGCATGTCGCTCCTTCAGGCACATGATCATGAGCGCTTCGCACGGCAGCCCGACGATGCGCACGCCGCTAATGCCCCACTGCCCGTCCGGCCAATCCATCCGTTCGGGTGACGCCCGATATCCACCCGCCTGATGCCTAAGGTGTCCTCCGTCACGTTGAGCCCTCTCAAGATGCGAAGAGCCGAGTCGTGCCCTTTGCTTGATGCGGGTGCGCGCGCGTGCCCACGCCCGGCCGCCCGGCCACCTCACCCTGCCCTTCGCCGTCACCGCTGCCGGCGCGATCCCCCCTGCCCAGACGGAGATTGATGTGACCACTCTGCGGCTCGACGAACACCTCGCGTCCGCCGTGGACCGGACCTGCCGGCCCACCCC
>NZ_SMJY01000187.1:0-11935 GCF_004348355.1 Micromonospora sp. KC721
CTGTCACCGAGGCCGTCCGGGTCGACGTCGCCGGCCCCGGCCCTGGCCGCCCGGTACGCGACCGTGACCACCCGGATCCTCGGTTACACCGCCGAGGTCGTCATCGACAATCCGGGCGCCGCCGGTGTGGACGACTGGCGGCTGGTCGTCACGCTCGCCGCGAACGCGACGGTCGGCGCTGCCACCGGGGCGCAGTGGCGGCAGGAGGGCCAGGTGGTCAGCTTCACCGGGCCGGCCGTGCCGGCCGGCGCATCCCACACGGTGCGCTTCGACGTCCGCGACCCTGACCTGCTGGTCAAGGCGCCCCAGGGCTGTGCCGTGGACGACGCGCCCTGCGCCGGGCTGTGATCCGGCACCGGAGGCGGGACGGAGGCGACGAGGCCGCACCGGTGGGCGGGCGCAGCAGTGATCCGCTGGGCTGTTGACTACGTACACCCGGGCGGGGGACGCGAAAGGGGAGCGTATGGCGGGGTCGGAACCGGGTTGGAGCGACCGTGCGGGGGTCGCGGACACCGCGGGCCAGCAGCGGCAGCCGGAGATCGAGGTGACCGGAGAACCGCCCGCGGCGGGCCTGGTCGGCGATGCGCCGACCGACCGCCCGTCCTGGCCGCGCAGCACCCGACTGCTGGTCGCCGCCGCGGTCGTGGTTCTGGCGTTGGGTGGGCTCGCCGTCCGGGCCACCCTGGCCAACACCGACCGTCTCGGTATCGCGTTCTCCGAGGGCGGCGCGGTGGCCCCGGCCGTGGTGCCAGACGAGCCGGGCGGTTCGGGGGCGGCCCAGTCGGCGGCGTCCGGGCAACTGCTGACCGCGCCGGTGGACGGCCGTCGACGGGCGACGTTCGAACTGGTCGACGGGCTGAGCGTGGTCCGGTTGGGCGCCGAGGATCTCGGCGGGGACCTCTACCGGGTCAGCACCCCGTCCCAGTCGACCGTCCGGGCCCGCCCGGAGGTGGTCGACGACCGGGTGCGGCTGCGCGTGGCCAAGACCGGGCGCAAGGGTGAGGGCAGCGTGGACGTGGTGCTCAACTCGCGGCTGGTCTGGGACCTGCGCCTGTTCGGCGGGGTCAGCCAGCATCTGCTCGACCTGAGTGCCGCCCGGCTCGGCGGTGTGGAGGTGGTCGGTGGGGCGGCCCGGATCGACCTGCGGTTGCCGCCGGTGCGGGGGTCCCTGACGATCCGGATGAGCGGCGGGGTCAACCAGTTCACCGTCCAGGCCCCCGACCGGCCCCCGGTTCGGGTCCGGGCCGGCAGCGGTGCCGGGACCGTGACGGTGTACGAGGACCGGCGCGACGGCGTGGCCACTGGCAAGATCATCAGCTCGCCGAACTGGGACCGGGCCACCGACCGGGTCTACCTCGACCTCGTCGC
The DNA here is from genome assembly GCF_004348355.1 of Micromonospora sp. KC721. Taxonomy (NCBI): domain Bacteria; kingdom Bacillati; phylum Actinomycetota; class Actinomycetes; order Micromonosporales; family Micromonosporaceae; genus Micromonospora; species Micromonospora sp. KC721. The sequence goes on from NZ_SMJY01000187.1 coordinate 1,369, forward strand.
GGGGGCGAACACCGTCACGGTCACCGAGGGCTGAGCCGACGCACGGGGCAGCGCATAGAGTCGGGCGATGGAGCGTACCGAGTCGTTGCCCGCGCTGACCCGACCCGCCGGTGTGGCCCCGGTCGATTCGGGCAGCGTGCTGCTGCCCGGCCACGACGTGCCGCTCGGGCGGTACACCACCGTGCGTCGGCTGTTGCCGCAGCGGCAGCGTCGGATGGTCGGGGCCTGGTGCTTCGTCGACCATTTCGGTCCGGACGACGTCGCCGAGCGGCCGGGCATGGAGGTGCCGCCACACCCGCACACCGGTCTGCAGACCGTCACCTGGCTGCTCGACGGCGAGATCGTGCACCGCGACAGCCTCGGCAACGTGCAGCCGATCCGCCCCGGCCAGCTCAACGTGATGACCTCCGGGCACGGCATCGCGCACTCCGAACGGTCACCCGCGAGCCACCCGCCGGTGATGCACGGTGTGCAGCTCTGGGTGGCCCTGCCCGACCGGGCACGGGCGGGTGTCGCCGACTTCGCCCACCACGCCGAGCTGCCCCGGTGGCGCGACGGGGCACTGGATCTCACTCTGCTCGTCGGTGAGCTGGCCGGCGAGGTGTCCCCGGCGGTGGTGCACACCCCGCTGCTCGGCGCGCAACTGACGGCCCGTGGGTCCGCGCGGGCCACGCTGCCGCTGCGGCCCGACTTCGAGTACGGCCTGCTGGCCCTGGCGGGCGCGGCCGAGGTCGACGGGTTGGCCCTCACCCCCGGCGCGCTGCTCTACCTCGGTGCCGGTCGGGACCGGCTGGAGTTGGCCGCCGACCCGGGCAGCCGGCTGATGCTGCTCGGCGGCGAGCCGTTCGACGAGCCGCTGGTCATGTGGTGGAACTTCGTGGGTCGCTCGCACGAGGAGGTGGCCGCCGCGCGGGCGGACTGGATGGCCGGCCGCCGGTTCGGGACGGTGGCCGACGACCCGGCCCCGCCGCTGGCCGCGCCGGCGATGCCGACGACCCGGCTCGTGGCCCGGGACCGCCGGGGTGGGCGGCACGGCTGATCGGCAGGCGTGCGCGCCGCCGGGGCGGGTAGTCGCCGTCATGACCAGTGCGACCTCCCGTACCGAGGACCGGAAACGCCTGGTACGCCGGCTGGCCGGCGACCGGGGGTTCGCCGAACAGTACGGCTTCCGGGTGACCAACAATCCGTCGAACCTGTTCCAGCTGCTCTGCCTGGCGGTGCTGCTGGCTCGCCGGGGCGACTTCCGGCGGGCCCTGGACGCCGCCCACGCCCTGCCGGACAGCGGGTGGGACAGCGCCGCGCGGCTGGCCCGCTCGCGGCACGTCGACCGGGTGCGGGTGCTGCGCGAGGCGGGGCAGCGCGGAGACGTGGCGGCGCTGGCCGACGTGCTCGGCGACCTGGCCCGCACCGTGGTCGACCGGTACCGGGGCGACCTGCGCCGGTTACGTGCCCACGCCGGTCACGACCCGGCGCGGGAGCGGGAGCTGCTCACCGCGCTGCCCGGAGTGGACGATCAGGTGGCCGACCTGTTCCTGCGGGAGACGCAGGCGCTGTGGCGGGAGGTGGCCCCGGTGGCGGACCGGCGGGCCCTGGTCGCGGCCCGCCGCCTGGGACTGGGTCGGTCCGCCGTCGACCTGGCCGAGCTGGCCGGCAGTGGCGAGTCGGAGCGGCTGGCCTGGCTGGTCGGCGCGCTCGCCCGGGTCGACCTGGAGCAGCGCTACGCGGAGATCTCCGCCTGAGGCACATCCCACACTTTTGGCGAAAATCAGCCGTACGGATGATGGCTTGTCGTATGGTGTTCATGGCAGAGATGCCCGCCCGGTTCGGGCGAACATCCCGGCAGCACGCGACCCGGTTCGGGCGCGGAGCGGCGGGACAGGCACGGTGACGCCCCAGGTCGCGGTTCGCGACCCGGGGCGTCCGCCTGTTCGCCGGCCCCGCCGGTCACCGGCTCAGATGCCACGCAGATGCTGGGACACCCGCTGGTGCCGGTCCCGTGCCTGAGCCGCCCGCTGGGCCGCGTCGATTTCGGGCGCGGCCTCGATTCCGGCCGACCGGGCCACCTCGTTGCCGTTGGCGTAGTCCACCGGGGGCAGCGCCCGCAACGCCTTGAGCACATCCGTGGGTGCGCCCGCCCGCTCGGCCTCGCGCACCACGTCGTCCTTTCCCGCGGGGTAGTCAAGACTGGACAGGTAGTGCAGGACGTCGCTGTAACTCGCCATGGCGTGAGCTCCCTCGCCGCCTCGATTCCGGTCACGACCGGCGGCGGTTACCCACCCGGACGGACCTCACGCCGCCCGCGTCGGAAAACCCAAGCACTCCTGCCGCCCGGACCACCGTTTCCCGGCCGGCCCGACGGGTACGCGGGGCCGCACGACGCCGAAGGGAGCGCCGATGAACTACGACACCTTCGTCGACCAGGTGGCCCGGCGGACGCGGACCGACTCGCCACAGGCGGTGACGCTGACCCGGGCCACGCTGGAGACTCTCGCCGAGCGACTGACCGGCGGGGAGGTGCTCGACCTCGCGGTGCAGCTTCCCGCACCGTTGCAGGTGGTCCTGCGGCCCAGCCCGAGCACCGAAGCGGCGGACCGGTTCGGCGCCGCCGAATTCGTGGCCCGGGTCGGGCGGCGGGCCGGCGTCGACGAGACGACGGCCCGGGACACCGTGCGAGCGGTCTTCACCACGCTGCGTGAGGCGATCAGCGGCGGCGAGTTCGACGACCTGATGACGCAGTTGCCCCGCGACTACCGGAACATGGTGGAGCCGGCGCTGGCTCCCGGCGCCACCCTGCTGCGCCCGGCCTGAGCCGCCCGGCGAACCGCCACCCGGTGGTTGGCCAGGGACGTCAGCTCTGTGGGTCGGCTTTGCGGGCGGTCGGGGCCTGCCCTAATCTAAAGCGCACGAGGGGAGTACTTCCCACGAACCATTCCGGTCAGTACGGCATGCTCCGGGCATGCCTCGGGTGGTTGCCCACCGAAACGGTGGGTGAAGGAGACCTCGAACATGGCACGGTGTTCGAGGAGGCTCCATGACGGATTCGTCATATCTGGCTGCCGATCTTCAGTCGGTCGGCACGCCCACGCTCTGGGCGGTGACCATCGTCGGTGTGCTGGCCCTGCTGGTGCTCGACTTCCTGGTGACCCGCCGCCCGCACGAGGTGTCCATCCGGGAGGCGCTCGGCTGGTCGGCGTTCTACATCGCGCTGCCGCTGGCCTTCGGTGGCTGGCTCTGGGCACGCCACGGCTCAAAGCAGGGCGTCGAGTACCTCACCGGTTACCTGGTCGAGAAGTCGTTGTCGGTCGACAACCTCTTCGTCTTCATGCTGCTGCTGGCGGCGTTCGCGGTCCCCGCCGTGCTGGCCCAGCGGGTGCTGCTCTACGGCATCGCCGGCGCGCTGGTGCTCCGCGCGGTCTTCATCGCCCTCGGTGCCGCCGCGTTGCAGACCCTCGACTTCGCGTTCCTGCTGTTCGCCCTCATCCTGCTCGCCACCGCGGTCAAGCTGCTGCGTGACGCCGTCTCCGGGCACGAGCAGGAGGTCGACATCAACCGGATGCGGTCGGTGCGGCTGCTGCGCCGGTTCATGCCGGTGGTCGACGAGTACCACGGGCCGAAGATGGTCATCCGGCACGACGGCAGGCGGGCGCTCACCCCGATGGCCCTCGTGGTGGTCGCCGTCCTCGCCACCGACGTGGTCTTCGCGGTCGATTCGGTGCCCGCCGTCTACGGCATCACCGAGGACCCGTACCTCGTCTTCGCCACCAACGCCTTCGCGCTGCTCGGCCTGCGGGCCCTGTACTTCGTGCTGCACGCCGCACTGAGCCGCCTGGTGCATCTCAGCTACGGCCTGGCCGTCATCCTGGCCTTCATCGGTGTCAAGCTCGGCCTGCACTGGGCCCACGGCATCTGGGAGGGCGTCCCGGAGATCCCGACGCTGGCCTCCCTCGGCGTCATCATCGGTGTCCTGGTCGTCGTCACCCTCACCAGCCTGCGGGCCACCCGTCACGGCACGCCCGGCGACCGCGAGGTCGTCGTCGACCGGCACTGACGCCCAGCCCGTCGCCGGCGCCCCTGCGGGCGCCGGCGACGGGCTACCCGGGAAAGGCACATCGTCGTTTACCGCCGGTGGTAGGACTGACGGGTGGGAATCGTGTCACCAGGGTTTCAGGGCCGGCGCCGAGCCGGGGGGCCCGCCCTGCCGCCCGGGCAGTACCTGACCGACGACTTCCCGGTGCTCTCGGCCGGGCCGACCCCGAAGGTGCCCCTGGACACCTGGGAGTTCGTGCTCAGCACCGAGGCCGGCGCGGAGTTCCGCTGGACCTGGCCGGAACTGACCGGCCTGCCGCAGGAGACGCCGACGGTGGACATCCACTGCGTCACCCGCTGGTCCAAGCTCGGCACCCGCTGGCAGGGGGTGTCGCTGGACACCCTGCTCGACGGCGTCGACACCGCCGCCCGGTACGCGCTGGCGCACTCGTACGGTGGCTACACCACCAACCTGCCTCTGGACGACCTGCGGGGCGGCCGGGCCTGGGTGGTCCACACGTACGAGGACGGTCCGCTGCCGGCCGAGCACGGCGGCCCGGCCCGGCTGCTGGTGCCGCACCTGTACTTCTGGAAATCCGCGAAGTGGGTGCACGGCATCCGGCTGCTCGTCGACGACCAGCCCGGCTTCTGGGAGACCGCCGGCTACCACGACTACGGCGACCCGTGGCGCGAGCAGCGTTACCAGGGCGACTGAGATGACCGCGACAACCACCGTCGCCGGGCCGGCGACCTGGCGGGTGGCCCGACTGGTGCAGCGCCGAGCGGAGACGCCGACCGCGCAGACCCTGATCCTGCACGTGCCCGGTTGGCCAGGGCACCTGCCCGGCCAGCACGTCGACGTGCGGCTGACCGCCGGGGACGGCTACCAGGCGGCCCGGTCGTACTCGCTGGCCGGCCCGGCCGACGGCGACCGGATCGCGTTGACCGTGCAGCGGGTGCCCGACGGCGAGGTGTCGTCGTACCTGATCGACGTGTACGCCGAGGGTTACCCGGTGGAGGTGCGTGGTCCGCTCGGCGGCTGGTTCGTCTGGCGGCCGACCGAGAGCGCGCCGGTGCTGCTGGTCGCCGGTGGTTCCGGGGTGGTGCCGCTGATGGCGATGATCCGTGCCCGGCGGGCCGCCGGCAGTCGCGCGCCGTTCCGGCTGATCTACTCGGTGCGTACCCCGGCCGACGTCTGCTACGCCGACGAACTGCGCCGCCGCGCCCGTGACGACCAGGGCCTCGACGTGGCGTACGTGTACACCCGCGAGGCGCCCGAGGGCTGGCGCGGCGACCCGCACCGGATCGGCCTGGCCGACGTGAACACCCACGGCTGGCCGCCGGAGCTGGAGCCGCTCTGTTACGTCTGCGGTCCCACCGGCTTCGTGGAGACCGTGGCGGACCTGCTGGTGGGACTGGGTCATGCGAACCGGCGGATCCGCACCGAACGCTTCGGTCCCACCGGCTGAGCGGCGAGGAGACCCGATGACCGAGATGTCCTACCTGGACGGGAACATGCTCGACGGCCCGCTGCGCGAGCTGTTCGCCGTGGACCTCAGCGCCGCCACCGGGCGCTGCCAGTCCTGCGGGACGGTCGCCCCGATGGCCGGACTGCACGTCTACTCCCACGCGCCCGGTCTGGTGGCCCGCTGCCCCACCTGCACGGGGGTGATGCTGCGGTTGGTCCGCACCCCCGACCGGGCCTGGCTCGACCTGCGCGGTGCCACCTTCCTGGCGGTGCCGATGCCGCTGGACGGACCGGTGACCCGCTGACCGGACCCGATCGCCGCGTGGGCGAGCGGGCCGACGCGGGCGAGCGGGTCGGGCCGTCGGGCTAACGTGGCCCGACGTGAGATACCTGCGCACCTCGGGCGACGTCGGCATCCGCCGCCCCCGCCCCGCCGACGCCGCCGCATTCGTCGCCGCCGCCCGGCGCAGCCGCGAGCTGCACCATCCCTGGCTCGCCGCGCCCGACACCCCGGAGAAGTTCACCGCGTACCTGGCCAAGGCTCGCCGCCGCGACCAGCAGAGCTTCCTCTTCTGCGACCGGCCGAGCGGACAGATCGCCGGCTACGTCAACATCAGCGGGATCATCATGGGCCCGCTGCGCGGCGGCTTCATGGGCTACGCCGCGTTTCTGCCGTACGCCGGGACGGGACACGCCTCGACCGGCATCGGGCTGGTGCTGGCGTACGCCTTCGACACACTCGGCCTGCACCGCGTGGAGGCAAACATCCAGCCGGGCAACGAGCCGTCGCGGCGGGTGGCCCGCCGGCTCGGCTTCCGGCAGGAGGGGTACTCGCCGGACTACCTGTTCATCGACGGCGCCTGGCGCGACCACGAGCGCTGGGCGCTCACTGCCCCGGCGTCCGAGCGGTGAGCGCGCCGGGGCGGCCCGTACGGCGACCGCCCCGGCCCTGCTCAGCGACCCGGCCCGCGCGTCTGCTGGCGCTGCCCGCCAAGCCGCTCGACGCGGCCCTGCTTCTGCTCCACCCGCCGGCGCTGCCGGGGCGTCAGCTGCGTGCGCCCGCTCTGCCGCAGGTAGATCGGCTGTCGCTGGTCGTTGGACATCGGCGTGGTCATGTGGGCTGTCCTCCCTCCGGTTGGTATTGGCGGTGGACCACCATGGTGCGCCGGCGGCGGGTGAGACGGCCCCCGCCCGGGCCGGGTGAGCCCACTGGGCCCGTTGGCCCAGGAGTCTGCGCCGCCACCGGCACCGTCACTGTCTCCTACCGTCCCGTTGCCTGTCGGGAGTGCGCCGGTGTCGGCTGCCCGGCTTTCCGTGACGTTTGCCGGCCTGATCGGTGGGAACGGCGACAGGCATGACGAAACCTCGTGTGGTGATCGTGGGGGCCGGGTTCGCCGGTTACCACGCGGCGAAGACGGTGAGCCGGCTGGCCCGGGGCCGGGCCGAGATCGTGGTGCTCAACTCCACCGACTATTTCCTCTACCTGCCGCTGCTGCCCGAGGTGGCCGCCGGGGTGGTGGAGCCGGCCCGGATCTGCGTGCCGCTCGCCGGCACCCTGCCCGGGGTGCGGGTGATCGTCGGCGAGGCCGACCAGGTCGACCTGCGCAACCGGTGGGTGGGGTTCACCCAGCCCGAGGGGGACCGCGGACGCCTCGCCTACGACCGGTTGGTGCTCTCCGTCGGTAGTGTCAACAAACTCCTGCCGATCCCGGGGGTCACCGAGTACGCACACGGCTTCCGCGGCCTGCCCGAGGCGGTCTACCTGCACGACCACGTGATCCGTCAGATCGAACGGGCGGAGCAGGCCGAGGACCCGGCCGAGCAGTTGGCCCGGGCCACCTTCGTGGTGGTCGGCGCCGGGTACACCGGAACCGAGGTGGCCGCGCACGGCCAGCTCTTCACCGACGAGCTGTACGCCCAGCGTCCCGGACTCACGGTCCGGCCCCGGTGGCTGCTGCTCGACGTGGCGCCACGGCCCCTGCCGGAACTGGACCAACGAATGTCCGACACCGCGGACCGGGTGCTGCGCCGCCGCGGGGTGGATGTCCGGATGGGCACCTCGGTCGCCGAGGCCACCGCCGACGGGGTGAAGCTCACCGACGGCGACTACATTCCGACGTGCACCCTGGTCTGGTGCGTCGGGGTACGCCCCGACCCGTTCGTCGCCGAGCTGGGCCTGCGCACCGAGAAGGGGCGGCTGGTCACCGACGAGTACCTCAACGTCCCCGGCTTCCCCGAGGTGTTCGCCTGCGGCGACGCCGCCGCCGTGCCGGATCTCGCCCGCCCGGGGGAGATCTGCACGATGACCGCACAGCACGCCCAGCGTCAGGGCAAGCTCGCCGCGCACAACATCGCCGCCTCCTACGGCCAGGGCCGGCGTAGGCCGTACAAGCACCACGACCTCGGCTGGGTGGTTGACCTCGGCGGGAAGGACGCGGCGGCGAACCCACTCCAGGTGCCGCTGTCCGGGTTGCCCGCCAAGGCTGTCACCCGCGCATACCACCTGCTGGCGATGCCGGGCAACCGGACCCGGGTCGGCGCCGACTGGGTGCTCGACGCCGCGCTGTCCCGCCCGGCCACCCAACTGGGACTGGTGCCGGCGCACGCCGTGCCGCTGGAGAGCTCGTCGCCGGAGGTGCCAGTCCACGCCCGGTCCTAGCCGCGGCGGGCGTCGCGTCGGCTCGGGACCGGCGGTTCAACCGGCCAGGGCGTCGTCGGTGGCCGGGCGGGCGCCACCGACGAACGCGGCCAGCGCCGCGCCGTGCAGCACTCCGCCCGGCACCGGGTCGGCCGCCATCCGGGCGGCCAGCCGGTCGACCGGCAACCGACCCGGGCGGTGGGCCGCGGCCAGCACCAGGTTGCCGTAGCGACGCCCGCGCAGCATCCGCCGGTCGGCCAGCAGGCACACGTCGGCGAAGACCGCGCCCAGCGTGGCGGCCTGCACCCGGGTGAAGACCAACGGCGGCAGGTCGGTGACGTTGACCAGGTAGACGCCGTCGGCCCGCAGGGTCCGGGCCACCTCGGCGACGAACTCCCGACTCGCCACATGCCCCGGCATCCGGGCGCCCCGGTAGATGTCGGCCAGCACCAGGTCGTACCGGCCGGAGGGGGTCGCTACCACCGCGTCGCGGGCGTCGGCCACCTCGACGCGTACCTCGGGCGGCAGCGCCGGCAGCCGCCGGACGACGAGATCGACCACGGCGGCGTCCCGCTCCACCACCCGCTGCGCCGAGCCGGGGCGGGTGGCGGCGACGTACCGGGGCAGGGTCAGCGCTCCGCCGCCCAGGTGCAGCACGTCGCGGGGTAGGCCGGGCGGTGCGGCCAGGTCGACCAGCGCCGCCATCCGCCGGACGTACTCGAAGTGCAGGTGGCAGGGGTCGGCGACGTCGACGTACGACTGGGCCACGCCCCCGGCGAACAGGGTGCGGCCGGTACGCCGGGCCGGGTCGGCGACCAGGTCCAGCGGTGCGTCGGCGGGGCTGTCCATGCGCCGCAGGCTAGCCGAGACCCGGTGGGCCCCGGGCCGACGCCCGACCGGCCGGCGACGATCCGGCCGTCGCGGGCCGCCGGCCCGGGAGGTCCGGCCTAACCGCCGGCCATGCCGGCGCCGGCCTCCTCGATCGCGTCGTCGACGCGGTGGGCCAGCTCGATGTCGGCGGCGGTCACCGCGTCGGCGTTCTGGCTGCGTACCGTCAGCACCGCGTTGTCCGGGTCGGGCCGGCCGATCTGCGGCCCTCGACCGAGGTCGACGCGGAGTTGGTCGAGTCGGTCGAGCACCCGGTCCAGGTTGCTCGACGGCAGCTCGACGGTCCGCACCAGCGAACGGCGGTCACTGGACCAGTACGGTAGGTCGTCCAGGGCGTCCCGCAGCTGACCCTCGGTCAGCGGGGCGGTGGTGCTCGACGCACCCACCAGGCCCCCGCCGGCCTCGACCGGGCCGAGCAGGTCGCGCAACCCGTCGGGTACGTGCAGCGACTCGACGAGCTCGCCGTCGTGGGCGGCGAGCGCCGCGAGGGTGGCCGCCGCCTGATATCGCGCCTGCTCCGGGGAGCGCCCGCTGATCCGCCCCACCTCGGCCAAGAAGCCGGGCAGGTCGCGGTGCCGTTCGATGCCGCCGATCGGCACCACGTCGTGCAGCGACACCGGCACGGCGGCCAGCAGTCGGGTCCGTTCCCGCTCATCGAGCGCCCAGGCCAGGGCGAGGACGGTGGCCTCCGCGCCGACCTTCGCGGTCCGGAAGTCGACTCCAGCGCGTCGGCTCACCTCGTCGACGAGCTCGCGGTAGCCCAGTCGGGTGTCCGGTGTGCCCGGGCCGGGATCGGGGCGCGGCCGCTCGGTGGTCGCCACGGCGGGGGCCGGCGGCGCCGGGCCACCGCGCGTGCTGTCCGGCTTGTGCCGCCCGGCCGGCGGCGGACCGGACCGCCTGCCCCGGTCCAGGCTGGTGAGCTGCTTGGACGCGCTGAGCGTGCTGCCCACCTCGCTGGGCTGCCGACCCTGCTCGCGGGCTCGGCGGGCCAGGGCCCGGCGGCGCTGGTTGTCGCCCTCCATCTGCTTACGCATGGTCGACCTCACTCCCTGTCGGGTTCACCGTCGCGGTCGGCGTTCCCGTCCGGGCGTGGAAGGTAACGGCTCAGAGCCGCGCCGTGGGGTTCACTCGCGCGGGGTGAGGGGCGCTCACCCGACCCGGTCGCACGATCGCAGGGACCGGGGGTCTTCCGCGCACCACGGAAGGGAAGGTCGTCATGAAGAGGATCGTCGAGATCGTTCCCGCCCGTCCCGGCTGGTACGCCCGCTGGCAGGTCACTCCGGAGGCGACTCGTTGCTACCCGGTGAGCCTGTGGGCGATGGTCGAGGAGTCCGACGGGTCCGGCCGCGAGGTGGTCGGCATGGACTGCGCCGGACAGTGGCCCGGTTCGGACGACAACGAGGTGGGTGGGGAGTTCGTCCGCTACCTGTTCCAGACGCCGGACCTGGGGCCGCCGGAGGACGCCGAGGCGACGACAGCCTCCGTACGGCGGGAGAGTGGCCCTCGGCTGCAACCGGTCACCGCCTGAGACCCTCCTCCCCGGCCCC
>NZ_SMJY01000188.1:0-11741 GCF_004348355.1 Micromonospora sp. KC721
GTATAAGAGACAGACAGGGGGGTGTGGACGGGGTCTGCTGTGGGTCATGGGGCGGGCAGAGGTGCTGCCGAATCGCCGCCGCGCAGGACGGCGTGCGCTGCGCCCTCCGGGTCGACCGCCGGATGTCGGTGGGGCCTGGCAGGGTCAGGGCATGATCGGAGAACTCAAGACCGTCGTCGTGGACGCTGCCGACATCGTGGGCCTGTCCGCCTTCTACGCCGGGCTCGCCGGCTGGACCCAGGCCTATGCCGACGACGAGTGGATCACGATGACCACCGGTGACGGCTGGCGCATCGGCCTGCAGTACGCGCCGGTCCATGTGCCGCCGCGCTGGCCCGATCCGGCGTACCCGCAACAGGCGCACTTCGATCTGCGGGTGCCCGATCTCGCCGAGGGCACCGCGCGGGCCGTGGCCCTGGGCGCGACCCTGCTCCGGGAGAACGAGACCTGGCACACCCTCGCCGACCCGGCCGGCCACCCGTTCGACCTGTGCCTCAAGGCCGACGATCCGAGGACCACGCTGATGGGTGTCATGCTCGACTGCCCCGACGCCGAGAAGCTGTCCGCGTTCTACAGCGAACTGCTCGGCAAGCCGATCACCTACCAGGGCGACGGCATGGCGATGATCGGCGAGGAGGGCGCGCGGCCGATCCTGTTTCAGCAGGTGGAGAGCTACACCTCGCCGCAGTGGCCGGTTCCGGCTCAGCCGCAGCAGTTCCACCTCGACGTCACGGTCGACGACGTCGAGGCCGCGGAGCGGGCGGCGCTCGCGATCGGCGCACGGCGACTGCCCGGTGCCGGCGACAACTGGCGCGTCTACGCCGACCCGGCCGGCAAACCGTTCTGCCTGCTCTGGCCGGTGGAGTGACCACCCCCACTCCGGTTGATCACGAAGTTGCCGACGCGGTTGATCTCACCGGCTGCCGCCAACCTCATGATCAACCGGCGTGGGGCTCGGGGCAGTAGGATGCGGGGTCGTGCGCGTACTTCTTGTGGGAGGCGGCGGGCGGGAGCATGCCCTCGCCCTCGGGCTCGCTGACGACCCGTCCGTGGAGATGCTGGTGGCGGCGCCGGGTAACCCCGGTATCGCCTCCGTCGCCGAGCTGCGGGAGGTGGACACCGCCGATCCGGCCGCGGTCGCGGCGCTCGCCGTGGAGTTGCGGGCGGAGCTGGTGGTGATCGGCCCGGAGGCGCCGCTCGTCGCGGGGGTCGCGGACGCGGTGCGCGCCAAGGGCATCGCCGTGTTCGGCCCGTCCGCCGAAGCGGCCCGGCTGGAGGGTTCCAAGACCTTCGCCAAGGAGATCATGACGGCGGCGGGGGTGCCCACCGCGCGGGCCCACACCTGCACCGACCCGCAGAGCGCCGCCGAGGCCCTGGACGACTTCGGCCCGCCGTACGTGGTGAAGAACGACGGGCTGGCCGCGGGCAAGGGCGTGGTGGTCACCGACGACCGCGCGATCGCGCTGGAGCACGCACGCGAGTGCGGCCGGGTGGTGATCGAGGAGTACCTGTCCGGGCCCGAGGTGTCGCTCTTCGTGGTCACCGATGGGGAGGCGGCGGTGCCGCTGCTCCCGGCGCAGGACTTCAAGCGGGTCGGCGACGGCGACACCGGCCCGAACACCGGCGGCATGGGGGCGTACGCGCCGCTGCCGTGGGCGCCGCCGGACCTGGTCGACGAGGTGATGACCGACGTCGTGCACCCGACGCTGGCGCAGATGCGCCACCGGGGCATCCCCTTCGCCGGCCTGCTCTACGTCGGGCTGGCGCTCACCGCGGCCGGCCCTCGGGTGATCGAGTTCAACGCCCGCTTCGGTGACCCGGAGACGCAGGTCGTCCTCGCCCTGCTGGAGACGCCGCTGGCGGGGCTGCTGCACGCCGCCGCCACCGGCACGTTGGCCGCGCACCCGCCGCTGCGCTGGCGCGACGGCGCGGCGGTCACCGTCGTGGTCGCCGCCGAGGGGTACCCGGCGAAGCCGCGTACCGGTGACGTGATCACCGGCGCGGACCGCGCCGGGGTCATCCACGCCGGCACCCGCCGGGACGCCGACGGCACCCTGCGCTCCGCCGGGGGCCGGGTGCTCTGCGGTACGGCCACCGGCCCGGACCTGGCCGCCGCCCGGGACGCCGCCTACGCCCTGGTACGCGGCATCGAGCTGGCCGGCGCGCACCACCGCTCCGACATCGCCGCCGCAGCGGTCGAGAGCCGGATCGCCGTTCCCGACTGACCGGCATGGTCTTGCGAGAACCGGTGCCGGGTGGAGCTGAGAGCTCTTCAACTGCCACGGGGGTGGTGGTGTCCCGTAGTCGGGGTGGCCCAGCCTGCGCAAACCGGGTCAATATTCCGCACCGGGCCGGGACACCATCGGTGAATCTGCGAATCGCAGGCGATCGCTGTCACGCCGGGAGCGGTCGCGGGCAACACTGACGGGATCCCGGACCCTGATCGATCGCAGCTTCAGATGCGGATCAAGTTGACGGTGTAACTCGGGTGGGTTGGGTTCTACTTGCGGCCTGCGGAGAGGCGTCAAACCGATTGGATCACGTGGTGGCGGCGCGGCCGAGTCGCCAGTAGCCCATGAAGGCCACCGCGCGCCGGTCGAGGCCCCGCTCGGCGACCAGGTGCCGACGCAGGGTACGGATGACGCCCGCCTCCCCCGCCATCCACGCGTACAGCGGCACAGCTGGGACCTCCTCCGGCACCTCCCAGAGGAGCTCGGTGTCCACGTTCACGTCCGTGATGTGCCGGGCGTCCACCGGTGCACCTCCGGTCAGCAGGTCCTCCGCCGCGGCGGCGACGGCCGGCACCAGTCGGCTGCCGTGCCCGCCCGCGCCCCGGGGCAGCCAGCCCACCTTGATCCCCGGGGGTGTGACCAGCGGCAGCAGGTCGCCGGCGTCGGGCACCTCCAGCAGGACTGTGCCGCACGCATCGAGTGGGAGGCGTTCGCAGATGCCGCTGATCGCCGGCACGGCCGTCTCGTCCCCGGCTAGCAGCAGGCGGCCGGTCGACGGGGGTCGGAACTCGACCCCGCCGTGGTCCCCGCCGTAGCCGGCGTCCGGCCCGAGGATGGCGATCTCATCACCGAGGCCCACTCGCCGAGCCCAGCGGGTGGCTGGGCCGCCGTCGCCGTGCAGGACCAGATCCACATCGACCTCGGACACCTGCGAGCGGACCGCGCGGACGGTATAGGTACGCAACGGGTTGCGCTCATGCTCCGGCAGGGCCCGCCACTTCGCGTACCAGTCCGGACCGTCGGGCAGGTGCGCCCCACGCTGACCCGGCAGCGGCAGTGCCAGCCTGATTCGCTGGTCGTAGCCGTTGTCGGCGAAGCGGTCAAGATCGGGTCCGGTGAACGTGACCCGCGTGAACGACGGGCTGAGCCGGCGTACCGCCCGGACCTCCACAGCAAACAGCCGCCAAGGGGCGACGGTCAGGTTCTCGGTCATGCTGCCTCTTTGATGCTCGGGCCGGGCGTGCTACCGGGCGGTGGTCGCTGTAACGCGCGAGCGCCACAGCAACCAGACGAAGTACGGGGTGCCGATCATGGCGGTGACCAGACCGGCGGGAATCTGGGCCGGGGCTATGACGGTGCGACCGAGGGTGTCGGCGATGCTGACCAACGCGGCGCCGATCAGGGCGGCGACCGGGAGCACCCGGGCGTGCCGGCTCCCGACGAGTGCACGGGCCATGTGCGGTGCCACCAGACCGACGAAGCCGATCACGCCGACGGCGGAGACCGCGGTGGAGGTGAGCAGGGCCGCCGCACCCAGGACGACCAGCCTGGTTCGTTCCAGCCGGACGCCGAGCACCCGGGGGGTGTCGTCGTCGAGGGCGAGCAGGTCCAGTTCCCGCCGGGCAGCAACGACGGCCGGGGTGAGCACCACCAGGGCGATCACCACTGGCAGCACCTGAATGGCGGTGCGGCCATAGGTGGAGCCGGACAGCCAGGTCAGGGCCTTGCCGGTGTTCCACGGGTCGAACGCGACGATCAGGAAGGTGATCACCGCCATGCCGCCCTGCCAGGCTCCGAAGCCGATCAGCACCAACCGGTCAGAGTTGAGGCCCCCCCGCCACGCGACGCCGTAGACCAGGGCGAACGCCAGCATCGCGCCGAGGCCGGCGACGCCAGAGACCGCCCAGACGCCGGCCAGCGGGACGAAGGTGAGCAGCGCGACGGCGCCCAGGCCGGCGCCGGCGGTGATGCCGAGGATGCCCGGTTCGGCGAGCGGGTTGCGGCAGACCGCTTGCACGGTGGTGCCGGCGACGGCCAGGGCCGCGCCGGCCAGCACCGCCGCCGCGACCCGCGGCCACCGCTGGTCCAGCACGAAGGTGTACCCCGGCCCGGTGGTCCCGTTCAGCCAGTTGGCGATGTCACCGAGCAGCAGCCAGGTGTCACCGACGAGCATGCCGACCGCCACGGCCGCGACAGTGATCACGGCGGCTGCGGCGACCACCGTACGGTGGAAGGCCGCCGAGCGGACCGCTGCGCGTCCGGCCGGCGGGCGGCGGGTGGGTCCCGCGTCGCGGTGCCGGCGCGCAAGCCAGATCAGGACGGCCGCGCCGAACAGGGTGGTGACCACGCCGGTGGGGATGTCCACGCCTGCCTGCCCGCCCATGATGGCGCGAAGCAGCACGTCCGAGCCGAGCACGATGAGCGTCCCGGCGAGGCCGGATAGCGGCAACAGGAGCCGGTGCCGGTGCACCCCGGGCACCACGGGGGCGAGCAACCGGACGATCACCGGTGCGCAGAGGCCGACGAAACCGACCGGTCCGGTGAGCGTGACCGCGGCGGCCGACAACAGTACGGCCAGCACGGTGACGACCAGTCGAGTACGACGCACGTCGATGCCCAGTATGGTGGCGGTGTCGTCGCCGAGGGCGAGGACGTCGAGGCGGTGCCCGAGCAGCATCAGCGCCATGACGGCGCCGGCCATCACCGGGGCGAGCTGGGTCAGCGCGACCAAATCGCTCTGCACCAGCGATCCGTTGCCCCAGGCGAACAGGCCGATGGTGGCCTGCTCGAACAGCAAGAGCAGCAGCATGGTCACCGAGCTGAGCGCCAGCGCGGTCGCCGAGCCGGCGAGGATGAGGCGGGTGGTGCCCGACTGTCCCCCGCCGGACATGGCCATCACCAGGCCAGCGGCGGCGAGGCCGCCGCAGAAGGCGAGGCCACCGGCGGGTAGGGCGGGTAGGGCGACGCCGAACGAGGCGACGGCGACGATGGCCAGGTGGGCGCCGGCGTTCACGGCGAGAGTGTCCGGGGAGGCCAGCGGGTTGCGGGCGATCGACTGCAGGGCAGCGCCGGCGAAGCCGAGCACGACGCCGATGGCCAATCCGGCCAGCAGCCTCGGCAGCCGGGCGGCGACCAGGATCCGGGCCGCTTCGTCGTCCGTGCCGACGGTGAGCCGCAAGAGGTCGAGGGTGCCGACGCTGGACGTGCCCTGGGTAAGGTGCACCGCCCCGACCACCAGCAGGAGCAGGATCACGGCGACGAAGACCCCGACAACACGGGTCGAGGCAAGGATCCCACCCGGAGCCGGCCGGACGTCCGGCTCCGGGTGCGGGGGTGCGGCCAGCACACTCACGCCGTGTAGGTCTTCACGAGCTGGTCGATGTACTGCTTGCCGGAGAGCGGACCGCCGAAGGTCCAGAGACCGTCGGGCATCCGGTGCAGGTTGCCCTGCTTGACGAAGGGCAGCGACTTCCAGATGGCATTGCTGGCCAGGCCGTCGGCGAAGACGTCGGTGCCATCTGAGGCGTTGTAGAAGAAGTGCAGGTTTGGGTCCTTGAGCGCGGTCAGGCCCTCGACGTCGGTCTGCCCCAGGCCCCACACCTCGTCGGTCTTACCGGTCCAGGCGTTGGTCAGTCCGAGCTGGATGCCGACCTGGGAGACGAGGGCGCCCTGACCGAACATTCGGATGCTGACGGTGCTGCCCTCCTTCCAGCCGTCGGCGATGGCGAACGGCCTACCGGTTGCACCGGCCTCGGAGATCTTCTTCTTGCCGTCGGCGAGGGCGGCTTTAAAGTCGGCGAGCAGCTTCTCGGCCTCAGTGGTCTTGCCGACCGCCTTGGCGATCATGGTGAGGTCCGTACGCATCCGGCCGAGGTTGTCCGACGCGTCGCTGCCCTTGGCGACCACCACGGGTACGTACTTCTCGAGCTGGGCGACGAGGTTGGCGCCCCGGTCGTCCTCCATCACCACCAGGTCGGGCTGGAGGGCGACGATGGAGTCGACGCTCGGCTCGCCGCGGGTGCCGACGTCCTTGACGCTCGGGTCGAGCTTGGCGGCGCTGACCCAGGTGGCGTACCCCTTCGGGTCAGCGACGCCGACGGGCATGACGCCGAGGCTGACCAGCATCTCGACCTCGCCCCACTCCAGGCCGACCACCCTGGTCGCCGGGGACTTGAGGGTGATCTCCTTGCCGCGACTGTCGGTGACGGTGACCGGTCCGCCGGCGGCGGCGGCGGAGGTCTCGGGGGGCGCGGTGTCCTCGGTGGTGCCGCAGGCGCTGAGCAGCAGCGCAGCCGCGGCGACGACGAGGGTGACACGGGTACGGGTCATGATGTTCTTTCTGACGAGGTGCGAGTGGTTTGTTCAGGCCGGGATGCGGGTCAGGTGGCGCCCCACGGGTCGGGTGGTCACGAGTCCGCTGTCGGGATCGGTGGTGACCTCGATGCGGATGCCGTAGGTCTCGGTCAGGGCCTGTTCGGTGAAGACCCCGGCCGGGGCGCCGGTGGCGCGGACCCGGCCGTCGTGCAGCAGCACCACCTCGTCGGCCACCGCGGCAGCCTGGTTGAGGTCGTGCAGCACGACACCGACCGCGACGCCGTGATCGTCGGCGAGGTCCCGGACCAGGTCGAGGATCTCCACCTGGTACCGCAGGTCGAGAAACGTGGTGGGCTCGTCGAGCAGCAGCACGGGGGTGTCCTGCGCCAGGCAGGTGGCCAGCCACACCCGCTGCAACTCGCCGCCGGAGAGCTCGTCGACCGGGCGGTCGGCCATCGAGGCGACGCCGGTGACGTCCATGGCACGTGCGATGGCGGCGGGACCATTCCGGTCGTCCGCGCGCCAGCGACCCCGGTACGGATGGCGGCCGTACCCGACCACATCACGGACGGTGACCCCGTTGGGCACCGGGCGGCTCTGCGCGAGCAGCGTGACCCGGCGGGCGAACTCCTTGGCTGGCAGGCCGGCTGCGGCGGTGCCTCCGGCGAGGTGTACCGCGCCGGCAGCGATCGGATGCAGCCGGGCCAGTGCCCGCAGCAAGGTGGATTTCCCGCTACCGTTCGGGCCCACCAGGACGGTCACGGTGCCGGGTCGCAGGGTGATCGTCGCCCCTTGCACCACGGCCACCCCGTGATAGCCCAGGTGGAGATCGACACCCCAGAGGCTCTGCGCGCCATTGCTCGACGCCGGTCCGTCAGTCATAAGGTTAGGCTAACCTAAGCTTTTGTGAACCTGTCAAGGTGGCTACCCGGGCGGACGGCACCCGGCGACGACGATGCCGGCCGGCAGGCGGTAACCGTCGGCCCGCGCCTGCCGCCGGCGCAGAAACGGACCGTGGGTCGAGACCGGTCGCGGGCGTCGGTGAGATTCCGCCGCCGGGACACGCACGGGAAGCGGGGGTGGTGAACCCCGGTCAGCCGTAGTAGCGGCGCAGTTCGCGGGTGAGCACCTTGCCGGTGGCGTTGCGCGGCAGGTACTTCACGAAGACCACGTCCCGGGGCACGCTGAACCGGGCCAGGTAGTGCCGGACGTACTCGCGGACCGCCTCCGGGTCCAGGGTCTCGCCGGGGTGCAGGGCGAGGAACGCGGCGAGGCGCTGCCCGTACTCAGGATCGGGGACGCCGATGACGGCGGCCTCGCGTACCTGGGGGAGGCCGGCGAGCAGGTCCTCCACCTCGGACGGGAAGACGTTCTCCCCGCCCGAGACGATCATGTCGTCGGCCCGCCCGTCGACGAAGAGCAAGCCGTCGGCGTTGATCCGCCCCAGGTCGCCGGTGTCGAGCAGCCCGTCGCGGGTCTCCCGCTTCGCGCCGGAGGTGTAGCCCTCGAAGAGCATCTCGTTGCCCACGAAGATCCGTCCGACCTGGCCGTGGGGCACCGGCTGGCCGTCGTCGTCGAGGATGGCCAGGCGGGTGCCGTGCGGCGGCCTGCCGGCGGTGGTGGGGGCTTTCCGCAGGTCGGCGGGGGTGGCGATGGAGGCCCAGGAGACCTCCGTCGAGCCGTACAGGTTGTAGACGACGTCGCCGTAGCTGTCCATGAACCGGGGCGCGAGGCCGCCGGGCAGCGCCGAGCCGCTGACCGCGACCACCTTCAGCGGGGGCCGTGGGTCCGGCGGCGGCACGTCGAGCAGTCGCTGCACCATGACGGGTACGGCGAACAGCGCCTGGCACTGGTGGGTTGCGAGCGCCTCCAGCGTGGCCGCGGGATCGAACCGTCGCTGTAGGACAACGGTGGCGCGCAGCGCGAAGGAGACCTGGAGGGCGGCGAACCCCCAGGTGTGGAAGATCGGCGCGGCGATCAGCACGGTGTCCCGGGTGTGCAGCGGGATTCGGTCGATGATGGACACCAGCGGTCCGAAGCCGTTGGGGGTGGGGCGGCGGGCGCCCTTCGGTGCGCCGGTGGTGCCGGAGGTCAGGACGATGGTGCGGCCGTCCCGCTCGGGTGGTTGCAGCTCGCCGGGGAGCGCGGCCGCGATCAGCTCCTCGTGCCGGCGTTCGTCGACCCGCTGCACCTCGGCGGGAAGGCCGATGACCCGTTCGGCGAACTCGTCGTCGTGCACCAGGACCCGCAGGCGCTGTTCCTCGGTGACGGTGGCGAGTTGCGCGGCGGACAGCCCGCTGTTGACCAGCACCGCGTCCGCGCCGAGCACGGTGGCGGCGACGATTCCCTCGATCAGCCCGCGGTGGTTGCGGCAGAGCAGCCCGACCCGGTCCCCGACCTGCACGCCGAGGGCGCTGCGCATGGTGCGGGCCAACCGTTCGGCCCGATCCAGCAGTTCCTGGTAGGTCAGCTCGCCACGGTCGTCGATCACTGCCACCCGGCCCGGGTCCCGTGCGGCGGCCTGGCGCAGCTCGCCGGTGATGCTCCAGCCCCACTTGCGTAGCGCGCCGAGCTGCGAGGCGACCCGGATCGGCCGGCCGGGGGTGAGCAGCCCGCGCTTGGTCAGCGTGGCCACGACGAACGGCAGGTCCATGCGGCGGGCCTCCTTCGGGGCGAGGTGCGGTGCGGGGCTGCGCGCAGCCCCGCACCGGCGGTTCACCGTTCGATCATGCCCCGGCGAGCGACGCCCTCCCAATCCGTGGACGGGCGGCACCGCCGCTGGTGCTGGTGCCGGCACCGAGGGTGACGGCTCAGCGGATCTGCATTCCGGAGATGGCGCGGGAGATGACCAGCCGCTGGATCTCGGAGGTGCCCTCGAAGATGGTGTAGATCTTCGCGTCCCGGTACCAGCGCTCGACCGGGTGGTCACGGAGGAAGCCGGCTCCGCCGAGCAGTTGGACGGCCTTCTCGGTGACCGAGACGGCCACCTCACCGGCCTTGAGCTTGGACATCGAGCCCTCACCGGCGGCGAAGGGACGGTTGTTGCGCCCCATCCAGGAGGCCCGCCAGACCAGCAGCCGGGCCGCGTCGATCTCCATCTTCATGTCTGCCAGCGCGAACGCGACCGCCTGGTTGGCGATGATCGGTCGTCCGAACTGGACCCGGTCCTTGGCGTAGTCCAGGGCGTACTCGTACGCGGCCCGGGCGACACCGAGTGCCTGGGCGCCGACGGTGGGCCGGGACAGCTCGAAGGTCCGCATCGCCGCCTGGCCGGAGGCCCGCTGTCCGGACCTGGCTCGGGCCAGCCGCTCGTCCAGGGCCTCCTTGCCGCCGAGCAGGCATCGCCCGGGTACGCGTACCTCGTCGAGGAAGACGTCGGCGGTGTGCGACGCGCGCAGGCCGAGCTTGCGCAGCTTGCGGGTCGCGTTGAGCCCCGGTGTGCCCGGCGGTACGACGAACGCGGCCTGCCCGCGCGAGCCCAGCTCGGGCTCGACGGAGGCGGTGACGACGTGGACCCCGGCGATCCCGCCGTTGGTGGCGTAGGCCTTCTGCCCGCGCAGCACCCACTCGTCGCCGGCCTCGTCGTAGACGGCGCGGGTGCGCATCGCGCCGACGTCCGAGCCGGCCTCCGGCTCGCTGGTGCAGAACGCCGCGACGGCCGGGGAGTCGATGTCGCCGAAGCACTGCGGCACCCATTCGACGAGCTGGTCGGGGGTGCCCGCGCCGTAGATGGCGGCCACCGCGAGGGAGGTGCCGAAGATGCTCAGCCCGATGCCGGCGTCACCCCAGAACAGCTCCTCGCTGGCGATCGGCAGGGACAGGCCGGTGGGGTCGGCCCAGCAGGTGGCGAGGAACTCGAACCCGTACAGGCCGACCTTCGCCGCCTCCTGGATGATCGGCCAGGGGGTCTCCTCCCGGTCGTCCCACTCGGCAGCGGCCGGGCGCACGACCTCGGCGGCGAAGCCGTGCACCCAGTCGCGGAGATCCCGCTGTTCCTCGGTCAGGTCAAGCGAGAACTCGACCATGTCAGGCCTTGGGGATGTCGAAGAGGTTGGCGATGTTGGCGGCCAGGCCCAGGTCACCCTTGGCCTTCAGCTTGCCGGTCATGAACATCATGACCGGGTTGGCGCCGCCGGAGACGATCTTGAGGAACTCGACCGGGCCCATGGTCAGGCTGAGCTTCGGGTCGTGCTGCGGGGTCTCGTTGACGGTGCAGGTGCCGTCGGCGATGACCACCTCGTAGGTGTCGGAGCCGCCGTCGGGCCGGCCGGTGATGTTCCAGTGGATGACGGCGTTGGTGGAACCGGCCCGGTCGGCGCGGAACAGCTGCGGCATCCGGCCGAAGACCTCGCTGAGGATCTTGCCGCGCAGGTCGCCGGACATCACCTCGGCGATCTTGCTGTCCGGGGTGGACTTGACCAGCTGGGCGAACTCCTTGGGGCCGACGTTGGCGAAGTTGGCCGGGTCGAAGTCAGTCATGGGGTTGCACCTTCCGGGGGTGTGAGTGGTTACTCAGGCGTAACCTTACGTGCGAGTAGGTATGCTGACAAGAGTGTCCAGCACACCCACCTTCAAACGCCTGCCTCGGGCCATCCGCGAGCAGCAGATGCTCGATGCCGCCGTCCGGGTCTTCTCCCGCCGTGGCTTTCACGCGGCCAGCATGGACGAGATCGCCGACGACGCCGGCATCTCCAAACCGATGGTGTACGCGTACCTCGGCACGAAGGAAGAGCTCTTCGTCGCCTGCCTGCACCGGGAGACCGCCCGGATGATGGAGGCCATCGCCGGCGCCGCCGCCCCCGACCTCCCCGCCGACCAGCGGCTCTGGCGCGGGCTGCGCGCCTTCTTCGGCTTCGTCGGCGCGCACCGCGACGGCTGGAAGGTGCTCTACCGGCAGGCCCGGGGCTCCCAGCCGTTCGCCGCCGAGCTGGCCGCCATGCGCGCCCGGCTGGTCGGGGTGGTCGCCGGCATGCTGGACCACGCGCTGCGCGCCGAGGGGCGCGAGGTGGCCGAGACCGAGCTGGAGGTCGTCGCGTACGCCCTGGTCGGCGCGTCGGAGTCGCTGGGCGACTGGCTCGCCGACCACCCCGACGCCGAGCCGGAGAGGACCGCCACCCGGATGATGAACGTCGCCTGGCTCGGCGCCGGCCAGCTGCTTGGTGGCGTCACCTGGCGCCCCCCAGCGAACTGACATCC
>NZ_SMJY01000189.1:0-11703 GCF_004348355.1 Micromonospora sp. KC721
GGGCAGCGGCGGGCGCGTTCAGGTGGGAAGCGAGGCGGCTTCGGCGCGGGCGGCACGGCGGAGGCCGTACAGGGCCAGGACGGCGGCGGCGACCAGCGGGGCACCGTCGCGGATCAGTCCGTCGACGCCGAGCAGCCACCAGCACAGCGGCAGATCGACGGCGAGCACGCCCAGGGTGATCGCCACCAGCAGCGTGCGGGCCCAACGCCGGCCCCGCATCAGGAAGGCGGTGCAGAAGAGCACCAGGTAGCTGACCGCGATACCGGTGAGGAACCAGAGCAGCACCACCGGGGCGGCGGCGAGCCGGTCGTCCAGGACGGCGCCGGCGGCGACCAGGGCCGGCACCAGCAGCAGCGGGCTGTACGTGAAGGCGGCGACCCGGCTGGTGAGCAGCCAGGCGGTGACCGGGGGCCGTTTCGGCGCGATCTCCCGCCAGGTGATCGTCCCGGCGTCGAGCACCAGGCCCTTGCGGTGCCGGACCAGGTGCCCGGCCACCGCCTCCGAGCGGTAGAGCAGCCAGACCACGGCCCCGCAGAGCACGGCGAGCAGGGCGAAGCCGAGCAGGCCGGGCAGGGGCGGCACCCCCTCCCGGGGCACCACCAGCCGACCGACCGCGAAGACGGTGGTGACGGCGAGGATCAACCCGAACGGCTTCGCCCCGGCACGTCCGCGGTTGACGTGCCCGATCAGCACCAGGAAGCCCAGCGAGCGCAGCATGGCCCAACCGGTCCGTACGGCCAGCCCGAACTCCTGCTCCGGGGCGTACCACCAGTTGAGCAGCTCGACCACGACGGTGGCCGCGGCCGTGGCGGCGAGCAGCGTGGTCAACGCCCGGACGGCGGACGGCCGCCGGACCTGCGTGGTCTCGACGGCCGTCCTCATGGGATCCGATGGTGCCCGGTGCGGGCAACCGGCACACCTACCGCCGGGGCTGCTGCGCGTCGAGCCGGGCGCGCAGGGCGTCGAGCTCGGCCCAGAGCACGCCCGGCAGCTTGTCACCGAACTTCTCGAACCACTCGGTGACCAGCGGCAACTCCTCGCGCCACTCGTCCGGGTCGACCTTGAGGGCGATCCGGACGTCCTCGGGGGTCATGTCCAGACCCTCGACGTCGAGCGCGTCCTGCGCCGGGACCATGCCGATCGGGGTCTCGACGGCCTCGGCCCGACCCTCGATCCGCTCGATGATCCATTTGAGCACCCGGGAGTTCTCGCCGAAGCCGGGCCAGAGGAAGTCGCCCTCGGCGTCCTTACGGAACCAGTTGACGTAGTAGATCTTGGGCAGCTTCGACTCGTCGCCGTCGACACCCTTGCCCATCTCGATCCAGTGCCGGAAGTAGTCACCGGCGTGGTAGCCGATGAACGGCAGCATCGCCATCGGGTCACGACGGACCACGCCGACCGCGCCGGAGGCGGCGGCGGTGGTCTCCGAGGAGAGCGTGGCACCCAGGTAGACGCCGTGCACCCAGTCGCGGGCCTCGGTGACCAGTGGGACGGTGTCCCGGCGGCGGCCGCCGAAGAGGATCGCGTCGATCGGCACCCCGTTCGGGTCGTAGTAGTCGTCGGCCAGGATCGGGCACTGGGTGATCGGGGTGCAGAACCGGCTGTTGGCGTGCGAGGAGAGACTGTCGCTCTCCGGGGTCCAGTCGTTGCCCTTCCAGTCGGTCAGGTGCGCCGGCGGCTCACCCATGCCCTCCCACCAGATGTCGCCGTCGTCGGTGAGGGCCACGTTGGTGAAGACCGAGTTGCCGCGCTCCAGGGTGCGCATCGCGTTGGCGTTGGTCTTCCAGTCGGTGCCCGGCGCGACCCCGAAGAGGCCGTACTCCGGGTTGATCGCGTAGAGCCGGCCGTCCGGGCCGAACCGCATCCAGGCGATGTCGTCACCGATGGTCTCGACCTTCCAACCCGGGATGGTCGGCTCCAGCATGGCGAGGTTGGTCTTGCCGCAGGCCGACGGGAACGCGCCGGCGATGTGGTAGACCCGACCCTCCGGCGAAGTGATCTTGAGGATCAGCATGTGCTCGGCGAGCCAACCCTCGTCGCGACCCATCACGCTGGCGATCCGCAGCGAGTAGCACTTCTTGCCGAGCAGCGAGTTGCCGCCGTAGCCGGAGCCGAAGGACCAGATCTCCCGGGTCTCCGGGAAGTGCGAGATGTACTTCGTCTCGTTGCAGGGCCAGGTCTCGTCCTGCTGGCCGGGGGCGAGCGGGGCGCCGATGGAGTGCAGCGCGTGCACGAAGTCGGCGTCGTCACCCATCGCCTCCAGGACCTTCGTCCCCATCCGGGTCATGATGCGCATCGAGGCGACCACGTACGGACTGTCGGTGATCTCGACGCCGAACATCGGCCTTTCGGCCTCGACCGGACCCATACAGAACGGGATGACGTACATGATGCGCCCGCGCATGCAACCGCGGTACAACTCCGTCATCGTCCGCTTCATCTCCGCCGGCGCCATCCAGTTGTTGGTGGGGCCGGCGTCCGCTTCGTCGACCGAACAGATGAAGGTCCGCTCCTCGACCCGGGCGACGTCCGTCGGGTCCGTCCGGGCGTAGAACGAGTTGGGTTTCTTCTCCGGGTTGAGCCGGATGAGTGTCCCCTTGTCGACGAGTTCGTCGGTGAGGCGCCGCCACTCCTCGTCCGACCCATCCACCCACACCACCCGCTCCGGGGTGGTCAGTTCCGCGACTTCTCTGACCCAGGCGAGCAGCTTGGGGTGGGTCGTCGGGGCTTGATCGATACCCCGCACAACAGCCGGAGCAACCATGACACATCTCCTCGTGGTCGACGCTGACCGATCTATGGGATGCACGACTCTCGGCGGACGCGGACCGCGTCGCCTTCGTGAAAACCTGGGATTGCGCTCAGCGTAAACCGGGTGGACCTTTTAGTCAGTGGGACTGGTTGTGAAGAACTGCACAAGGTACGGCCCGGTTGCCGCATCGCGATCTGATACCCGCTTCGGCGCGCAGTTTCACGCAAATCCTGCGGTCAACTGCTGCCGCGCTTCGACATCGACGACGCCGGACCGGAAATCAGACGGACGACGCGATCGGCCTGAAGCCGGAACGAAAGGAATGCCGAATGTGACAGGGGACTCACCTTCCGGCGCCGCCCACGGGTCCGTCCCGGACGGCTCGCCGTTGCTCCGCGCCCGCGCAACCCCCAACCGGTACGCTCGGCGGGTGGCCGTGACGACGACCGGAGACCAACCCGGTTCTCCGCAGACCCCCTCGGGTCTGGTCAGCACCCTGCTGGACCGTTTCGGTCACCTCGTCCGCGAGTTGAGCAAGTTCGCCACCGTGGGCGGCATCGCCTTCCTCATCGACTTCGCCCTGTTCAACTTCCTGGCCTTCGGCCAGGGCGTCCCGCCGGTCGCCGCGAAGACGGTCTCGACCGTGGTGGCGGCGACCCTGGCCTTCATCGGCAACCGATTCTGGACATGGCGGCACCGGCTGCGCTCCCACCCGGCCCGCGAGTACGCGCTCTTCTTCTTCTTCAACGCGGTGGGGCTGGGCATCGCGGTGGCCTGCCTGGCGCTCAGCCGGTACGGCCTGGGCAGCATCTGGCCGGACGTGTTCCAGACCGCACTGGCGGACAACATCGCCAGCTTCCTGGTCGGCACCGGGCTCGGGACGCTGTTCCGGTTCTGGTCGTATCGACGGTTCGTCTTCGTGGAAGCGGGAATCCCCCCGGTTCCGGAGGCGGCGGACGACCCGCCGCCGCGGGCGTGAGCTAACGCCCATCCCGTCCGGCCGGGATCCGCCGGCTCCCGACCTCTGCCCTAAGGTGTTCCGCATGCGTCTTGTCCGTCTGCTGCCCGAGCGCTGGCAGAAGTTCATCCACGAGGCGCTCAAATTCGGCATCGTCGGTGGCGTCAACACCGTCATCAATTACGCGGTGTTCAACGCCTTGGCACTCACCGTTTTCGTCAACGGTCAACTGAAGGCGACGGTCATCGCGACCATCGTCGCCACGATCACGTCGTATCTGATGAATCGGCACTGGACGTACCGGGATCGCCCGAAATCGGCGGTCCAGCGGGAGTATGTCCTGTTTTTCCTCTTCAATGGCGCCGGGCTGCTGATCGAGCTGGGCGTCCTGGCCCTGGCCAAGTACGGCCTCGGCGTCCACGGCCTGCTCGCGCTCAACGTGGCGAAAACCTGCGGCGTCCTGCTGGCCACGCTGTTCCGCTTCTGGTCGTACCGGACCTTCGTCTTCCAGCCGGTCCCCGCGCACGCCGCGCAGACCTGGCACCACCTGCCCCGCGACGAGTGGGACACGATGGCCGAGTTGGACCCGGTCGCGGAACTGGCCGAGTCGGTCACCGAGCTGGAGGAGACCCAGCCGACCGACCGGCGGAAGCCGTCAGCCGCCGCCGAGCCGATCTTCCCGCAACCGAAGGTCCGCCCGGCGTTGGACCCCGGCCTCGGCGGCGCCGTGAGCGCCGATCTGGACGCCGAACTCGCCGCCGAGCTGCACGCCGGCACCCGCCGACCCCGCCGCTGACCGCCCGTTCCCCACTGGTTCGCCCGGCCGCGCCGGGTCAGGTCGCGGCGTTCCCGTCGCGCATGTCGGCGAGGATCTCCCGCAGTTCGTCGTCGCCCACCGAGTGCTTGTCGTGGTGGGCCTCGACCAACTCGTAGAGCTTGGTCTGAACCTTGCCGACCCGCGGCACGTCGAGCAGCACCGACTGGCCGCGTTCACCCGCCGACTCGATGGTCAACGTGCCGCAGCCCAGCACCCGTTCCACCAGGCGCTGGCTCATCGAGTGGTCGTTGATCCGGGCCAACGGGAGGTCACGCCGCTCCCGGGCGAGCACGCCGTGCTGGAGCAGCACCCGCTCGTCGGTGAAGAGGTAGTGCGTGGTCCGCCAGACCAGGAACGGCCAGCACGCCCACCACAGCAGCAGCACCAGCACCAGCCCGGTCAGCACGTAGCGGGCGATCATCCCGCCGTCACCCCCGGGCAGCAGGATCCAGCCCGCCACCAGCGCGGCGACGCCCAGCAGCAGCACCAGGACCGGGCGTACCAGCGCCTTCCAGTGCGGGTGCAGGTGCAGGACGACGTGCTCGTCCTCGGTGAGCACGTCTGCGGGGAATGCCACGACAACCTCCTCGGCGGAACCGGACGCCCGACCCTAACCACTCCCGGCGCCCTGCCGTACCACCCTCGCGGCACAATCCCGCCACCGATCCGGCTGATCATGAGGGTGACGGCACCGATCCGGGCGGAACCCCCCGCCAACCTCATGATCGACGAGGTGGGAGCGAGCGGAGGCGAGGATCAGCGGAGGTGGAGGACGTCGGCGGCGGACAGCCGGCGGAGACCGGCCGGGGTGTCGAGCAGGAGTTGACCGTCGACATCCACGCCGGTGGCGCGGCCGGACAGCTCCGTGCCGTCGGGAAGCAGCGCCCGCACCGGCCGGTCGAGCGTCGCACAGCAGGCCAGATAGGCGTCACGCAGCCCGCTGTGCACCGCGTCGCCGCCGGCTGCCCGCCAGCGGTCGTACCACTGGGCGAGCGAGCGGAGCAGGGCGCGCAGCAGCGGATCCCGGTCGGTCGCGACGGCACCAGCCAGCTGCAGCGAGGTCGCCGGCAGCCCGGTCGGGTTCTCCGGCAGCTCGTCGGCGCGCAACGTGACGTTCAGGCCGATGCCGAGCACGATCGCCGGGGGTTGCGCCGGTGCCGCCCCGGGCACCGCCTCGGCCAGGATGCCGCCGCACTTCGCCGCACCGATCAGCAGGTCGTTCGGCCACTTCAGACCGGCCTCCACCTCGGCCACCCGGGTCACCGCCTCGACCAGGGCGACTCCGGCCAGCAACGGCAGCCAGCCGTACCCGGTCGCGGGGGCCGGTGGCCAGCCGCGCTCCGCCACGGCCTCCCCGGGCCGCAGCAGGACGCTGGTCGCGATGCCAGCCCGGGCCGGCGACTGCCACACCCGGCCCCGCCGACCCCGCCCGGCGGTCTGCCGCTCGGCGACCACCAGCAGACCCTCCGGTTCACCCGCCCGCGCGGCGGCGGCCACGTCCGCGTTGGTGGAACCGGTCTCGACCCGCAGGTCGAGCCGCCGCCACGGCCCGTGCGGCGCGGTCAGCGCGCGGGCCAGCCGCTCCGCCGACAGTGGCGGTCGGTCCAGATCGGTGTACGGGGAACCCGGCATCCCGCCAGCCTACGGGCGGCACTGAGGCGCACTGCACAACGGCGGCGGGCTGAACCATCGTTATATTCCCTGGGTGACTACCGAGACCGGGATCAACATCCACAGCACCGCGGGCAAGCTGGCGGACCTGGAGCGACGGGTCGACGAGGCGGTGCACGCCGGTTCGGCGCGCGCGGTCGAGAAGCAGCACGCCAGGGGCAAGAAGACCGCCCGGGAGCGGATCGAGCTGCTGCTCGATCCCGGTTCGTTCGTCGAACTGGACGAACTGGCCCGGCACCGGTCCACCAACTTCGGCATGGAGCGGACCCGCCCGTACGGCGACGGTGTGATCACCGGCTACGGCACCATCGACGGCCGGCAGGTCTGCGTCTTCGCCCAGGACTTCACCGTCTTCGGCGGCTCCCTCGGTGAGGTCTTCGGCGAGAAGATCGTCAAGGTGATGGACCTGGCCATGAAGATCGGCTGCCCGGTCATCGGCATCAACGACTCCGGCGGAGCGCGGATCCAGGAGGGCGTCGCCTCCCTCGGCCTGTACGGCGAGATCTTCTTCCGCAACGTACGGGCAAGCGGCGTCATCCCGCAGATCTCGCTGATCATGGGGCCGTGCGCGGGTGGCGCGGTCTACTCCCCGGCGGTCACCGACTTCACCGTGATGGTCGACCAGACCTCGCACATGTTCATCACCGGCCCGGACGTCATCAAGACCGTCACCGGCGAGGACGTGGCGATGGAGGAGCTGGGCGGCGCCCGTACCCACAACTCGCGCAGCGGCAACGCGCACTACCTCGCCACCGACGAGGACGACGCGATCGAGTACGTCAAGGCGCTGCTGTCGTACCTGCCGTCGAACAACCTCGACGAGCCGGTCGTGTACGACGCCCCCGCCGACCTCGACATCTCCGACTCCGACCGGGAGCTGGACACCCTGATCCCCGACTCGGCCAACCAGCCGTACGACATGCACCGGGTGATCGAGCACGTCCTCGACGACGGCGAGTTCCTGGAGGTCCAGCCCCTCTACGCGCAGAACCTGATCATCGGCTACGGCCGGGTCGAGGGCCGCCCGGTGGGTGTGGTCGCCAACCAGCCGATGCACTTCGCCGGCACCCTGGACATCGCCGCCAGCGAGAAGGCGGCCCGGTTCGTCCGCACCTGCGACGCCTTCAACGTCCCCGTGCTGACCTTCGTGGACGTTCCCGGTTTCCTCCCCGGCACCGGGCAGGAGTGGGACGGCATCATCCGTCGCGGCGCGAAACTCATCTACGCGTACGCCGAGGCGACCGTTCCGAAGGTCACCGTCATCACCCGCAAGGCGTACGGCGGGGCGTACGACGTGATGGGCTCCAAGCACCTCGGGGCGGACCTCAACTTCGCCTGGCCGACCGCGCAAATCGCGGTGATGGGCGCGCAGGGCGCGGTGAACATCCTCTACCGGCAGGAGCTGGCCGCCGCCGAGGACCCGGCCGCCGTCCGGGCCGAGAAGATCGCCGAGTACGAGGACACCCTGGCCAACCCGTACGTCGCCGCCGAGCGCGGGTACGTCGACAGTGTCATCCCGCCGCACGAGACCCGTACCCAGATCGTCCGGGCGCTGCGGGTGCTGCGGACCAAGCGGGAAACCCTGCCACCGAAGAAGCACGGCAACATCCCGCTGTAGCGACGCCTCCCGCGCGACTCCGCGCGGCGTCCGGAGGCTCGCCCCCGTCCGGGGCGGTCCCGGCCGCCGCGCGGACCTTGGCGCTCGCCGGTCAGCAGGGCGGGTTGGCGGCGACGCACATCCGCGACGCGGCGACCCCGGCCAGCCGGCGCAACTCCTGCTCATCGCTGTCGGGCCCCAACCTCACGACGGTGAGCAGGTCGCCGACCCGGACGACCGCATCGGTCACCCGGCCCGGATCGCCCGGCGACGCCGCCCCGCCCGAGGCAGACACGGTCTGCCGCAGGAGTATCGCCTCGTCGCCGGTGAATCCCCGCGCCGCCACCTCCCACCGGTACCGCATCACGGCGCGGGGCACCGCCCCCTCCACCGGCCTGGACCAGTCGGCGCAGACCCGCACCCACCGGTCCACGTCGGCGAGAAACCCGGCGGCCGTCTCCGCACGGAGCCGGTAGAGGTCCTGCGTCAGGTACAGGCCGGTCAACGCCCCGTTTCGGCTCTCCGCCAACTGCACGCTCTGCGACCGTGAGTACCGGGAAACCGTCCAGCCGGTCCAGTTGTGTCGTTCGCGCAGGCACCGGCCGAGTGCGCCGTCCAGCGCGACCGGTGCCGCGAGCCCAGAGCCGGTCAACGGCGGGGCGGTCCGTTGCCGCAGGTCCCCCGGCTGCAGGAGAGCGTCCAGCGGGATCTCCGCCCGGTGCGCCACCGGTGCCGCCGCCACCTGATTTCTCCGGGTCGGCTGCTGTGCCCCAGGTGACCCGGTCGCCGCCAGACCGGCGGCCGACGCCACCAGCAGCACCGCCGCCGCCACCGACAGCGCCGTACGCCGGGACCGCCGCCGGGCCCGGGCCCGCAACTGCGCCGGCTCGGCCCACCGGACGGCCGCCAACTCCCGGCGCATCCGCTCCACGAGGTCCAGGTCCTCCGACATCAGGCCTCCTCCAGGTCGGTGACGGCGAGCAGCCCGGCCAGCGCGGCCCGCCCGCGGGAGAGCCGGGCCTTGACCGTGCCGACCGGCGCCTCGGTCTCCCGGGCCACCTCGGCCACGGGCATGCCCAGCAGGTAGTACAGGGCGAGCGCGGTGCGCTGCTCCTCGGGGAGCCGGCGCAGCGCGGCCACCACCTCCACCGTGTCGGTGCTGGGGGCGGGCACGCTCTCCACCGCCCCGTGCCGCAGGTACGCCTTCGCCCGGCTGCGCAGGCTCCGCCAGCGGCTGACCGCGATCCGGCTGGCCACCACCCGTACCCACGCCTCCGGGTCGTCGTAT
This sequence comes from Micromonospora sp. KC721, assembly GCF_004348355.1. NCBI lineage: Bacteria > Bacillati > Actinomycetota > Actinomycetes > Micromonosporales > Micromonosporaceae > Micromonospora > Micromonospora sp. KC721. The sequence continues at coordinate 9,084 of NZ_SMJY01000189.1, forward strand.
CCGGAGACCGTCGACCACCTCTGCCAGGCCCGCACGTACGCCTCCTGCACGGCGTCCTGCGCCTCGGCCAGGTTGCCGGTGAGCACGTAGACGAAGCCGAGCAGCCGTTGTCGGCTGCCCCGGTAGAACTCGTCGAACCCGTCGACGTCCGGCACCCTGCTACCTCCCCCGTGGCGATCGCAGTGGACACGCCTGGCGGGCCCCGTCCGGTTGCCGGGAATTTCGCGCGCTTCGCTCAGTCTCGCGCGCGTCGCCGGCGTCCCGGGCTGGCGGGCACCGGCTCAGGGGACGAGGCCGGCCTCGGTGAGGATCGGGCCGGCCAGCAACGCCGCCCCGACCGCCAGCGCCCCGAGGTTCACCAGGCCGAAGACGGCCACCCAGAACAGCGCCGGGAACGGGGTGAGGCGGGCCAACTGGTCGGCGTCGGACTCCGGCATCCGGCCCCGGCCGCGCAGCCGTTGCAGCTCGAAGACCGGCCGTACGCCGCCGAACAGCAGGAACCAGACCGAGGTCCAGGCGAACGCGGCCTGGGTCTGCGGGGACGCGTACCAGGAGACGGCGAACACCACGCCGCCGGTGACCAGCAGGGAGAGCACGCCGTACACGTTGCGGATCATCACGAGCATGGCCAGCAGCAGGGCCACCGTGACCCAGAGCAACAGGGTGATCCGGTTGCCGCCGAGCAGCCACGCTCCGGCCAGCCCGACCAGCGACGGCGCGACGTACCCGGCGAGCAGGGTGGCGATCATGCCGGGGCCGCTGGGCCGCCCGGCGGAGAGGGTGAGCCCGGAGGTGTCCGAGTGCAGCCGGATGCCGTGCAGCCGGCGGCCGGTGAGCAGCGCCGCCAGGGCATGCCCGCCCTCGTGGGCGATGGTGACCGCGTTGCGGGTGATCCGCCAGGGCAGCCGGGCGGACACGACCACCAGGGCCACCAGGGCGGTGATCAGCACGAGCAGCGGCGGGGGATCAGGTTGGGCGCTGAGGAGCCTGTCCCAGAGGTCGCCCAGCCCGTCGATCGACACCATGGGCGGGGAGCCTACCGCGCTGAGCTGTGTCGCTCGCCGGGCGTGACCTCGTATCGTGTGAAGCTGAGCAGGTGGCGATCGGAGCGGGAGGTGAACGCCGGTGAGCGCGGCACCCCTGGAGCACCACGTCGGCCTCTGGACGGAGGCCGACTACTTCGCCCTGGGCGAGACGCCGGATCGGATCGAACTGCTCGACGGGAGCCTGATCGTGAGCCCTGCTCCCAGCAAGCGCCATCAGTTGGTGTCCCGCCTGCTGGCCAACAGCCTCGCTGCCGCGGCTGACGGCCTCCTGGTGTTCGAGGCGGTGAATGTCCGTCTCGGGCCGAACCGGATCGCGATTCCCGACGTGGTGGTCGCCGACACCGACGACGAGGGCACCGTGGTCGAGGCGGGCGAGGTCGCTCTGGTCTGTGAGATCGTCTCGCCGGGCAACGCCGCCGCCGACCGGGTGCTCAAGATGCAGCTCTACGCCATCGCCCGGATTCCCTGGTACCTGCTGGTGGAGCAGGACGGCGAGACCCACTCGCTGCGGCTGTACCGGCTGGACGGCGCGCACTATGTCGAGGACCGGGTGGCCAAGGCCGGGGAGACGCTGACTCTGACCGAGCCGTTCCGCTGGCAGCTCGATCCCGCCGCGCTGCGCTGATCGATACCGGTCAGCCGGCGCGCTGGGCGGCGTCCGAACGGGCCAGGACGGGCTTCCGGGCGATCCGCCAGGCGGCGACCCCGGCGGCGGTGACCGCCATGACGGCGACCAGCGCGACCGGCACCGACAATCCGGCGCTGGTCAGCAGCAGGACGAGGTCGGCGAGCAGCACCAGCGTCCACAGCCCGAACCGGCAGCGGTGGTCTCCACATCGGCGTCCCATGTCGTACCTCCTCCGTCGTCGAAGGACAGGTACCCCGCCTGATGGCGAGTCATGCGAGTGGGATGTGCGGCGGTCAGTTTTTCCGGTCGGGCTGGAACCCCTTGACGATCTGGTCGAAGGTGGCCAGCTCAGCCTGCCAGTCCTTCTCCGCCACCTCCCACCGGATGGCGTACCCGCGATTGCTGGCGGTGACGAAGCCCCGGTTACGGACATGGATGCGGGTGTTGTCCCGGGTCTCCTTCCACTCCCAGTCGGCGCAGGTGCGGTACCAGTCGCACGGCTTGATGCTGACAAACTCGTAGTTCCGGACGTAGTTCTTCCGGTTCGGTTCCTGGTTCTGCCAGTCCGCCTCGGCGTTTTTCTTCGGCTCGCTCGTCCACTCGACGAGCATCTCGCCGACGCCGTTGCGCTGGTAAAAGACAACTAGGGTGGATGTCGTCCGGCCGACCCGCCAGCCCGGAGGGAGCGGGATGGTGAAGGTCGGCCCGCGGTGCAGGGTCCAGCCCGCCGGCAGCGCGTTCGGGTCGGTCGACGGGGAACTCGACGGGCTTGCCGGCGGGGTCGGGCTGGGTGCGGCGCTGGTCGCCGGCGGCGGGGCGGCGGCCGAGGTGGGCGCGGGCGCGGCCGACGAGGTGTCGGCACCGGTCGGCCTGACCTCCGGCTTGTCGCCGCTGGTCAGCACCGGCACCAGCCCCGCGAGGCCGAGCAGCAGCACCAGCACCGCCG
>NZ_SMJY01000018.1:0-50237 GCF_004348355.1 Micromonospora sp. KC721
CTCCTGCGGCGGTGGCGGTGGCTGCGGCGGCGGCGGGTGCGGCGGATGACCGGCCCGGTCGGGGTCGGCATCGGCTGGCGACCGGAGATCGCCGGTTTCGTCGCCGAGCTGCCGGGGTTGCGGTTCGTCGAGGTGGTGGCCGAGGCGGTACACGACAGGGCCCCGGTCGGTCTCGCCGAGCTGCGGGAACGCGGCGTCGCCGTCGTACCGCACGGGGTGCGGCTCTCCCTCGGCGGCGCGGAGCCGGTCGAGCCGGCCCGGGTCGCCCACCTGGCGCGGGCGGCGGATCTGGTCGGGGCACCGCTGGTCAGCGAACACATCGCGTTCGTCCGGGCCGGCGGTCTGGAGGCCGGGCACCTGCTGCCGGTGCCCCGCAGCCGGGAGGCGGTGGCCGCGGTGGTGGCGAACGTCCGGCGCACGCAGGCGGAGCTGCCGGTGCCACTCGCGCTGGAACCGGTCGCCGCGCTCTTCGACTGGCCGGACGACGAACTGGACGAGGCGGACTTCCTCACCGAGATCCTCGACGCCACCGGGGCGATGCTGTTGCTCGACCTGGCCAACCTGCATGCCAACGCCCGTAACCGGGGTGGCGACCCCGCTGCCCTGCTGGACCGGCTACCGCTGGACCGGGTCGCCTACGTCCACGTGGCCGGCGGTGCCGAGCAGGGTGGCTACTACCACGACACGCACGCCGACCCGGTGCCGCCGGAGGTGCTCGATCTGGTCGAGGCGCTCTGCGCCCGGCACCGTCCGCCGGCGGTGCTGCTGGAGCGCGACGGCCACTACCCGCCGGCGCACGAACTGTGTGCGGAGCTGGACGCGTTGGCCGCCGCCTCCGGGTACCCGGTGGTCACGTGAGCCGCCGCGGCACCCAGGCCGGGCCGCCGGCCGCACGACCGGGCGGCGAACGGCCGCGACAGCCGGCCGGTGACCTCGCCGCGCGGCAGGCCGCGCTGGTGGCGGCCCTGGTCGCCGGGGGCACCCCGCCGCCCGGCTTCGCCGCCGGCCCGCTGGCGGCGGCCCGGCTCGCCCTGCTGCGCAAGCGGGCCGGCGAGGTCGCCCGCCGCTGGCCCCGCCTCGCCGCCGGACTCGGCGACGCCTGGTGGGACACCTTCCGGCGGTGGGCCGACGGGCGACCCGGCAGCGGCCCCCTGCGCGACGGCTGGGATCTGGCCCGCACCCTGCGCGACCGCGGCACGCTGCCCGCCCCCGGCGCCGAGGAGCTGGCCGAGCGCGAGGCGGCCGACCGCTACGACGGTCGCACCGCGCCGCGACCGCGCCGGCTGCCGGCCGTCGCCCGCGCCGGCGGCGCCGTCGCGGTGCAGGTCGCCGGTCGGGTACGCCTGCTGCGCGCCGCCCAGCGCTGAGCAGGCGCGGCCGGTACGGCAGGATCGACCTCATGGATCTGGGACTCACCGACCGGGTGTACGTGCTGACCGGTGCCTCCCGCGGGTTGGGCTTCGCCACCGCCGAGTGTCTCGTCGCCGACGGCGCCCGGGTGGTCGTCTCCGCGCGGGCACCCGAGCGGGTGGCCGAGGCGGTCGACCGGCTGGGCGGAGCGGCGCGCGCCATCGGGATCACCGCCGACCTCGCCGACCCGGCCACCCCGCAGCGGCTGGTCGCCGCCGCCCGGGAACACTTCGGCCGGTTGGACGGCGCGCTGGTCTCGGTCGGCGGACCGCCGCCCGGCACCGCCGCCCAGGTCGACGACACGCAGTGGCGGCAGGCCTTCGAGACGGTCTTCCTGGGCAGTGTCCGCACCGCCCGCACCGTGGCCGCCGCGCTGACCGGCGGTGGCGCGATCGGGCTGGTGTTGTCCACCTCGGCCCGCAGTCCGGTGCCCGGCCTCGGCATCTCCAACGGCCTGCGGCCCGGCCTGGCGGGGGTGGCCAAGGACATGGCCGACGAGTACGGCCCCCGGGGCGTACGGGTGCTCGGGTTGTTGCCCGGGCGCATCATGACCGACCGCAACCGGGAACTCTTCGCCGCCACAGGCGACGCGGCGGCGGCCCGGGTCGAGGCGGAGGCCGGCATCCCGCTGCGCCGGATCGGTGATCCGGTCGAGTTCGGCCGGGTGGCCGCGTTCCTGCTCTCCCCCGCCGCCGGGTACGTGACCGGGGTGACCGTGCCGGTCGACGGCGGCGCCCTGCGCGGGCTGTGACCCCACCACGGCGTCCATCCGGCCCCACCGGTCCCCGGCGGGGCCGCACGGACGCGCCGTCGGACTCCCGGCCGAGGGGCCGCCGCCAGGACCCGAGGACGCCCGGAGGCGTCGCCGACCCGACGTCGCGGATCGGCCCGCCCGCCGCGGCCGTCGACCACCCCGGGTCCGGTGCCCGACCGACTGCGGAGGAGTTGGCCGCCGCGGCGGACCAGACCATCCCGGACGTCATCACGTCCGGCCTGGACGTGCTCTTCGTCGGCATCAACCCGGGTCTCTGGTCGGCGGCGACCGGCTGGCACTTCGCCCGCCCCGGCAACCGCTTCTGGCCGGCGCTGCATCGGGGCGGCTTCACCCCGCGCCGGTTGCACCCCAGCGAGCAGAGCCTGCTGCCCGGCCTCGGCCTGGGGATCACCAACATGGTGGCCCGGGCCAGTGCCCGGGCCGACGAGTTGACCGCGGAGGAGCTGATCGCCGGCGGGGCGATCCTCACCGACAAGGTCGCCCGGTACCGGCCGGCCTGGGTGGCGGTGGTCGGGGTGACCGCCTACCGGATCGGTTTCGCCCGGCCTCGGGCCGGGTTCGGTCCACAGCCGGAGCTGCTGGCCGGCGCCCGGCTCTGGGTGCTGCCCAACCCGAGCGGGCTGAACGCCCACTTCACCCCGGAGACGCTCGGCGTCGCCTTCGGCGAGCTGCGCGCCGCCGTCGCCGGCGGCTAGTTGGCGGCGGCGGGTGGCAGCGGCTCCCGGGCGACGTAGGTGCCCATCGGCACGGTGGTGACCACCGGGTCCGGCACCTCGCCCTCGGCGTACGGCCGCGGGGAGTCGGTGACCGCGAACTGGGTGCGGTACAGCTCGGCGTAGAGGCCGCCGACGGCGACCAGTTCGTCGTGCCGGCCGCGCTCGACGATCCGCCCGTCGTCGAGGACGAGGATCTGGTCGGCGTCCCGGACCGTGGAGAGCCGGTGCGCGATGACCAGCGCCGTCCGCCCGGTCAGCGCCACCGACAGCGCGCGCTGCACGGCCGCTTCGCTCTCCGAGTCCAGGTGGGCGGTGGCCTCGTCGAGGATCACGATCGACGGGGCTTTGAGCAGCAGCCGGGCGATGGCGATGCGCTGTTTCTCGCCGCCGGAGAAGCGGTAACCGCGCTCGCCGACCATGGTGTCCAGCCCGTCGGGCAGGGTTCGGACCAGGTCGGCGACCTGCGCGCCCGCGAGGGCCGCCCAGATCTCGTCGTCGGCGGCGTCCGGCTTGGCGTACCGCAGGTTCTCCCGGATGGTCTCGTGGAAGAGGTGGCTGTCCTGGGTGACGACACCGATCTCGTCGCGCAGCGAGGCGAGGGTGGCGTCGCGTACGTCGACACCGCCGACCAGCACCGCCCCGTCGGTGACGTCGTAGATCCGGGAGATCAGCATCGACAGGGTCGACTTGCCGGCGCCGGAGGGGCCGACCAGGGCCACCATCTGGCCCGGTTCGACGGTGAACGAGACGCCCTTGAGCACCGGCTCGTTGACGGTGCGGTCGAGGGTGGCCACCTCCTCCAGCGAGGCGAGCGACACCTCGGCGGCGGCCGGGTAGCGGAATCGGACCTCACGGAACTCCACCCGGCCGTCGCCCCGGGGCACCGGCACCGCGTCCGGCTTCTCCTCGATGCCCGGACGCAGGTCGAGGACCTCGAAGACCCGGTCGAAGGAGACCAGCGCGCTCATCACGTCCACCCGGACGTTGGACAGCGCGGTCAGCGGACCGTACAGGCGGGTGAGCAGCAGCGCGAGGGTGACCACCGTGCCGGCGCTGACCGCGCCGGTGACCGCCAACCAGCCGCCCAGGCCGTAGGTCAGCGCCTGGGCCAGCGAGGCGACCAGCAGCATCGCCACGAAGAACGTCCGCGAGTACATCGCGGACTGGATGCCGATGTCCCGGACCCGTTCGGCGCGGCGGGCGAAACGCCGGGCCTCCTCCTCCGGCGAGCCGAAGAGCTTGACCAGCAACGCTCCGGCCACCCCGAACCGTTCGGTCATGGTCGCGTTCATCTTGGCGTCGAGGTTGTACGACTCCCGGGTGATCTCGGCCAGCCGTCGCCCGACCCGGCGGGCCGGGAGGATGAAGATCGGCAGCAGCACCAGCGACAGGGTGGTGATCTGCCAGGAGAGGGTGAACATCACCGCGGCGGTGAGGACCAGCTGGATGACGTTGCTGACCACTCCGGACAGCGTCGAGGTGAAGGCCCGCTGGGCACCCATCACGTCGTTGTTGAGGCGGCTGACCAGGGCGCCGGTCTGGGTGCGGCTGAAGAACTGCAACGGCATCCGCTGCACGTGGTCGTAGACCCGGGTGCGCAGATCGAGGATGATGCCCTCGCCGATACGCGCCGAGTACCACCGCTGGGCCAGGGAGAACAGCGCGTCGGCGATCGCCAGGGCGGCGATGACCAGCGCCAGGCGGACGACCGCGTCACCGGCGTCCGGCCCGCCCCGGGTGATGGTGTTGATGACGTCACCGGCGAGCACCGGCGTGGCCACCCCGATGATCGCGGCGATCACCACGGTGACCAGGAAGACGGCGATGTCCCGCCGGTAGGGGCGGGCGAACGCGACGATCCGGCGGGCGGTGCCGCGCTGCAGCCGGTGTGCGTCGACCTCGTCGCGGCTGCGCATCGACCGGAGCATGCCCCAATTGGCCATGCCCCCGCCGGACATCGGGTTGGACATCGTCACCTCCGGTCCTGCACGTGCCGCACCGTCGGGTCCGATTCTCCCGACGACTACGACAACTTCGGCAGTAACCCGGATCTTCCCGAGCGGTCCTTACTATTCTCCCCTGCCGGCGAGATCACGCAGACGGCGGGTCTGCGCCTCCCGCTCCGCGCGCTGCTGCTCGGCGTGGGTCCGCGACGCCGCGCCGGCGAGCAGCGCCTTGATCTCCACCACTGCGTCCCGGTTGCCCGCCAGCAGCCCGGCGGTGAGGTCCCGGACGGCGCCGTCCAGCTCGGCGGGGGGCACGACGATGCTGGCCAGGCCCAGGCGGTCCGCCTCGGTGGCGTCCAACCGCCGGCCGGTCGCACAGATCTCCAGCGCCCGGGAGTATCCGACCAGCTCGACGAGGCGCTTGGTGCCGGCCAGGTCGGGGACCAGGCCGAGGGTCACCTCGGCCATCGACAGCCTGGCGTCCTCGGCGAGCACCCGCAGGTCACAGGCGAGAGCCAGCTGGAAACCGGCACCGATGGCATGCCCCTGCACGGCCGCCACCGAGATCACGTCGGGGCGGTGCAGCCAGGTGAAGCCCGCCTGGAACTCGGCGATGAGGTCCGCGCACTCCTGCTCGGGCAGGCGGGACAGCTCGGCGAAGGACCCGGGTCCGGTGGCGCCGGCCACGGACAGGTCGAGGCCGGCGGAGAACGCCCGTCCCTCGCCGCGCACGACGACGACACGCACGTCGCCGGGCAGATCCCGGGAGAAGTCGCGCATGGCGCGCCACATCGCCGGAGTCTGTGCGTTGAGCACGTCGGGCCGGCACAACGTGACCGTCGCGACCGGCCCGTCGCAGTCGAGTCGTACCCCGGTCGTCTCTGCGGTCACCGGACCGCCCGGAGCGCGACGCTGATGGACGACACTGCGGGGCGGGTCACGCCTTCTTGCGGCGCCGGGCGCCGCCACGCTGGCGCAGCTGCACCCCGGACTCGGTGAGCACCCGGTGGATGAACCCGTAGGATCGTCCGGTCGAGGCCGCGAGAGCACGGATGCTCTCGCCCGAGGTGTACCGCTTTACCAGGTCCTTGGCGAGCGTCTGACGCTCGGCTCCGACGATCCGGCGACCCTTCTCAGTGCTGGTGGCTGTGCCAGTGGCTGCCATGCTGATTCCTCACGTCCCAGACTGTGCGGTTCGGATACGGTCCCACCTATTAGACCGCCTCGAACGATCATGCGCCAGATATCAACTCTTCGCCAACCGACACGCTATGCAATGTCAGCTTCCCGATAGAGTGACCCTCCCCTCCCTCTGGAGCATGAGGTTGGCGGCCGTGCTCGTCTCCGACAGTGCCGCCAACTGCGTGGTCAGCGGGGCTCTGAGATGGGGGTCAGGCCAGTTCGACGAGTTCCAGGAGGTCGTCGCTCCAGGCGTCCTCGTCGCCGTCGGGCAGGAGGATCGCCCGGTCGGGCTTGAGGGCCAGCACCGCGCCCGGGTCGTGCGTCACCAGCACGATCGCGCCCGGGTACCGGGCGATCGCGTCCAGCACCTGCTCCCGGCTGACCGGGTCGAGGTTGTTGGTCGGCTCGTCCAGCAGCAGCACGTTCGCCCCCGAGCAGACCAGGGTCGCCAGGGCCAGCCGGGTTTTCTCGCCGCCGGAGAGCACCCCGGCGCGCTTGTCCACGTCCTCGCCGGAGAAGAGGAACGCGCCGAGGATCCGGCGCAGGTCCGTGTCGGTCTGCTCCGGCGCGGCGCTGCGCATGTGCTCCAGGATCGTCCGCTCCACGTCCAGCGTCTCGTGCTCCTGGGCGTAGTAGCCCAGCCGCAGCCCGTGCCCCGGGTTCACCGAGCCGGTGTCCGGCTGCAGCAGTCCACCGAGCATCCGCAGCAGGGTGGTCTTGCCGGCGCCGTTGAGACCGAGGATCGCCACCCGGGAACCCCGGTCCACCGCGACGTTCACGTCCGTGAAGATCTCCAACGAGCCGTACGACTTCGACAGGCCGGTCGCGGTGAGCGGAGTCTTGCCGCACGGCGCCGGGGTCGGGAAACGCACCTTGGCCACCTTGTCGGCCACCCGGACCTCGTCCAGGCCGGAGAGCAGCCTCTCGGCCCGGCGGGCCATGTTCTGCGCGGCCACGGTCTTGGTGGCCTTGGCCCGCATCTTGTCGGCCTGCGCCATCAGCGCGCCGGCCTTCTTCTCGGCGTTGGCGCGCTCCCGGCGCCGACGCCGCTCGTCGACCTCCCGCGCCTCCAGGTACGCCTTCCAGCCCAGGTTGTAGACGTCGACCACCGAGCGGGTGGCGTCCAGGAACCAGACCTTGTTGACCACCGACTCCAGCAGCGAGGCGTCGTGGGAGATCACGATCAGCCCGCCCTTGTGGTTGGCGAGGAAGCCGCGCAGCCAGGTGATCGAGTCGGCGTCCAGGTGGTTGGTCGGCTCGTCGAGCAGCAGGATGCCGCCGCCGTTCTCACCCGCGTCGCGGAACAGGATCCGGGCCAGCTCGATCCGGCGCCGTTGACCGCCGGACAGGGTGCCGATCGTCTGCGCCAGGGCCCGGTCGGGCAGCCCGAGGTTGGCGCAGATCCGGGCCGCCTCGGCCTCGGCGGCGTACCCGCCGAGGGCGGCGAACTGGTCCTCCAGCGCGCCGTAGCGGCGGACCAGCTTCTCGTCGGCGTCCTCGGCGAGCCGGGCCTCCAGCTCCTTCATCTGGGCCATCAGCACGTCCAGCCCCCGGGCGGAGAGCACCCGGTCCCGCCCGGTGACGTCCAGGTCGCCGGTACGCGGATCCTGCGGCAGGTAGCCGATCGCGCTGCGCCGGTCGATCTGGCCGGCGTACGGCTGCCCCTCGCCGGCCAGCACCTTCAGCGTGGTGGTCTTGCCGGCGCCGTTGCGGCCGACCAGGCCGATCCGGTCACCCGGCTGCACCCGCAGGGTGGTGTCGGACAGCAGGATCCGGGAGCCGGCGCGCAGCTCCAGGCCGGTGGCATTGATCATTTCCGGTACTCGCTCTCGGGGTCTGGAAGGGCTGACTCAGGGCACGCGAAACGGCCGGCGGGCCCGATGGACCGTCGGCGCGGGGCGGTTCAGCCTTCGCAGAGCAGCACGGGGGCAATTGTACCGGGCGACCCGAGCGGCGCCGCCCGGATTACCGATCAAGATCATCGGGTATCGAGACGACCTCCGGACCCGGTCCGGTGCCGCAGCGACGTGACGAATCGGTGATCGGGGTCAACATGGAGCTGAACGAGAACGCGCGGATCGACACCAGTCAGGTGGACGACCGGCGGGGATCCGGCGGTGGCGGCGGGATGGGCATCCCCATCCCGATCGGCGGGGGACGCGGAGGGATCGTCGGGATCGTCATCGCCGTGCTGGTCGCGCTGGTCGGCGGCGGCTTCGGGCTGAACGCGGCCATGGACGGCGCAGAGCAGGGCGACAACACCGCCCTGGAACAGAAGTGCGCCGCCGACGACGCCCTCCAGCAGCTCGACTGCCGCAACAACCTCTACGTCAACTCGATCCAGGCGTACTGGCGTACGGCGCTGCCGGAGGCGTTCGGCGAGCAGTACCGGCCGGCGAGGACGGTCTTCTTCGACCAGCGCGTCACCACCGCCTGCGGCGCCGCCGACTCCGGCGTCGGCCCGTTCTACTGCCCCGCCGACCGCCAGGTCTACATCGACCTCGCCTTCTACCGGGTGCTGGCCGACCAGCTCGGCGCGGCCGGCGAGTTCGCCCAGCCGTACGTGCTGGCCCACGAGTACGGCCACCACGTGCAGACCCTGCTCGGCACCGAGGCGCAGGTGCGCCGCCAGCAGCAGCGCGACCCGGGCAACGCGAACGCCCTGTCGGTGCAGATGGAGTTGCAGGCGGACTGCTACGCCGGGGCCTGGGCGAAGAACGCCACCGGCACCGCCGACGCGACCGGCGAACCGCTCTTCACGAGCATCACCGAGCAGGACATCAGCCAGGCCGTCGACGCCGCCGAGAAGATCGGCGACGACGCCATCTCGGAGCGGGCGAACCGCCCGGTGAACCCGGAGGAGTTCACCCACGGCTCGTCCGCCCAGCGTAAGGAGTGGTTCACCCGGGGGTACTCCACCGGCGACCCGAAGTCCTGCGACACCTTCGGCGTCGGCCGCTGACCGACGACCCCGACACCCACCGGCCGGCGCCGGGACGGCTCAGGACACATCCGGGTCACGGACCCGGATGTGCACCGCTCGGGCGGCGGCGACCGCCCCGACCAGCACGGCGTGGCGGGGCTCGGGCACATCCAGCAGCCGCTCGGCGCGCAGCGCCGCCAGTGGCGCGAGTCGCCGGTCGGCGAGCACGGTGTCCACCGCCCGCCGGTCGCCGCCGCAGACCAGCGTGGTCAGCGTCGACGCCTCCGGCAGCAGCAGCCGCACGGCCAACTCGACCGCGTCGCCGAGCGCCGCCCTGGCCTGATTGTCCCGTCGTCGGGCGAAACGCTGCTGGGACCAGCCACCCGCCGCCGTCCGCCCCTGCACGTACCGGGTGTCCACCTTGGAGACGGCCAACTCCTCCCCCACCGCGACGCCGACCGCGACCGCGCCCTTGCGGGCGAGCAGCAGGCCGATCCGGCGGGGCGCGGCGGCCGCCCCCACGAAGCCGGTCAGGTCCGGCACACGCGGCGCGCCCGGTGGGGTGTGCAGCTCGGCCGTGGCACCGTCCGGGGCGGTGAGCAGCAGGCCGTACCCCAGGGCGGTGGTGGTGGGCGGGCCGTGCCGGTCGGCGAAGCCCGCCACCCAGCGGGCGACGCGGGCCGGGGCCACCTCGACCCACCGGCCGCCACCGACTGCGGCTCTGATCCTCACCTCCCGAACCTACGCCACCCGACCGCGTCCGCAAGGAGCGATCTGGTGCGAGACCGACGCTCAGGCCGGCAGCAGGGTGGCCACGGCGAGGGCGGCGATCAACGCGCTGGAGAGCAGGGCGGTGACCAGGCGACCGCGCGGGCCCGCCAGCACCCGGCCGACCAGGGAACCCCCACCGGCGACCAGTAGTTGCCAGCTCGCCGAGGCGAGGAACGCCCCGAGCACGAACGCCGACGCGGCCGGCAGGTCCGGGTCGGTGGAGTCCCGGCGGCCGAGGACGAGCGCCGCGAAGTAGACCACGGTGGCCGGGTTCAGCAGGGTCAGCGCGAGCACTCCGGCGAAGGCTCGGGACGGGCTGTCCAAGCCGCGGCGAGGGGTGGCGGCCGGCGTCGGACCGACCGCTGGACGCAGCGCGTACCAGGCGGTGCGGACGGCCAGGCCGAACAGCACCGCAGCGGCGACCACCCGCAGCGGGCCGGCGATCGGGGTGATCAGGGAGGCGAGGGCGGCTCCGCCGAGCGCCGCGGCCGCCGCGTACAGACCGTCGGCAGTGGCGACCCCGAGCGCGGCGGCGGCACCCACCCGGAACGAGGTCCGCGCGGCCAACCCCATGACGAGCACGGCGATGGCGCCGACCGGGATCGCGACCCCGTACCCCGCGATCATGCCGGCCAGGAAGGCCGCCGTCACGACGGCGGGCGACGGGTCGCGACCGACGCCGAGGTGGTCCGCTGTCGGCGGGCGGTGGTGGCCGCACGAACAGGGACCCGCATCCGGTACGCCTCGATCACCACGCCATTCTGGCCCGGCACCGGGCCGTCCCGCCTCTGGGTTTTGCTCCCTCCGGGCAGCGGCGAATCCGCCCGGACGCGGGCGCAGATCAGGTGTGGCAGTTCCGGAGAACCCTCGCACCCGCCAAGCAGAGGCCCGGAAAGCTGTCGCGTTCCGCGTGGACCCCGGGCCACCGCCCGCGGACACAATGGCCGAACCGATCGACCGCTAGCCAGAAGGGGCGCTGATGACCGTGGACCGTGTCCAGCCCAACGAGACCACCGTGCCAGTGCTGCACTGCGTGTCGGTGGAGGAGACCCTGGAGTTCTGGCAGGCCCTCGGCTTCGCGGTGACCTGGCGGCAGACGAGGCCGTACCTGTACCTGGCGTTCGGGTGGAGCGGGTTCGAGCTGCACTACGGTGGCGCACCGAGCGGCGTGGACCCGTCGGCCGAGAAGACCGGCGGCTGTCTCGTGATGGTCGACGCGGTCGCCCCGTACCATGCGACGTTCAGCGAGGCGATGCGCCGCGCCTACGGCCGGGTGCTCGCCAGGGACCGACCCCGGATCACCCGCTACCGCCCCGGCGCCTCGCGGTTCACCGTGGTCGACCCGTCGGGGAACTGGGTCACCTTCATCCAGCGGGACGAGCCGACCGGGCTGGAGTACGGCGGTTCGAAGCAGCTATCAGGACTGGCCCGGGTGCTCGACAACGCCCGGATTCTGCGAGATTTCAAACACGACGACCGGGCCGCGTTCCGGGCGCTCAACTCCGGCCTGCGCCGGCACGGTGAGGCCGCGCCGGCCGTGGAGCAGGCGCTGGCACTGGCCGCGTTGATCGAGCTGTCGGTGGCGCTGGAGGAACCCGAGCGGGTGCCCGAGTGGGGGACCCGGCTGCGGGCGCTGCCGCTGACCGCGCCGGAGCGGGAGCGGGTCATGCGCTGGGTCGCCGACCCGGCCGTGCTCGTCCCCTGGCTGCCCGAAGCGGAGTCGTAGACGTGTCGAGCGCGGGTACCCGGAACAGGGTGCCCGCGCTCGACGCAGCGATGCTCAGACGTTGAAGCCGAGCGAGCGCAGCTGGTCACGCCCCTCGTCGGTGATCTTGTCGGGGCCCCACGGCGGCAGCCAGACCCAGTTGATCCGGATGTCGTCGACCAGTCCGCCGCCGGGCCCGGTGGTCAGCGCCTGCCGGGCCTGGTCCTCGATCACGTCGGTCAGCGGGCAGGCCGCCGAGGTGAGCGTCATGTCCAGCGTCGCGACGTTCTGGTCGTCGACGTGCACGCCGTACACCAGGCCGAGGTCGACCACGTTGATGCCCAGCTCGGGGTCGACGACGTCCTTCATCGCCTCCTCGATGTCGGCGACAGCCGCCTTGCCGCCGGAGGCGGCGCCGTCGGCCGCCGAGGCGGTCGGGCCGCCGGCCGGCAGCGCGCCGTCGGTCGCCACGGCACCGGTCTCTGGCGTGCCGGTGGTCTCCTCAGAACTCATGCCTTCACCTCCGTCGGGCTCGCGCCCACGCCGGCGCGTGCCGCGGCGTCCTTGAACGCCATCCACGGCAGCAGCGCGCACTTGACCCGGGCCGGGTAGCGCGCGACACCCGCGAACGCCACCCCGTCACCGAGCACGTCCTCGTCCGGCGTGACCTGCCCACGGCCGGACATCAACTCCACGAACGCCTGGTGCACCACGAACGCCTCACCCGCGCCCCGGCCGGTGAGCAGCTCGTGCAGCACGCTCGCCGACGCCTGGCTGATCGAGCAGCCCATCCCGTCGTACGAGATGTCGGCGAGCCGGTCGCCGTCGGCGGCCACCCGGACGGTGATCTCGTCACCGCAGGTCGGGTTGACGTGGTGCGCCTCGGCCACCCGGGCCGCCGGGTCCTCGGTGTCGCGCAGGCCACGGCCGTGCGGGTGCTTGTAGTGGTCCAGGATGATCTCCTGGTAGAGCTGGTCGAGCTGCATGTCAGTCGAACACCTTCCGCACCTGCTCGAGCCCCGCCACCAGGGCGTCGATCTCCTCAGTGGTGGTGTACAGGTAGAACGAGGCGCGGGTCATCGCCGGCACCCCGAACCGGGTGCACACCGGCTTCGCGCAGTGGTGCCCCACCCGCACCTGCACGCCGAGCGAGTCGAGGACCTGCCCCACGTCGTGCGGATGCACGTCGCCGAGGGCGAACGAGATCGTCCCGCCCCGGCCGACCGGCACGGTCGGACCGAAGATCCGCAGCTTGGGCACGGTGGCGAGGGCATCCAGCGCGTACGCCGTCAGCTCCTTCTCGTGCCACTGGATCGCGCGCATCCCGATGCCGGTGAGGTAGTCCACCGCCGCGCCGAGCGCGACCGCCTCGGCGATCGGCGGGGTGCCCGCCTCGAACCGGGCCGGCGGCGCGGCGAACGTGGACCGCGCCATCGACACCGTCTCGATCATCGAGCCGCCACCGAGCACCGGAGGCATCGCGGCGAGCAGCTCGCCCCGGCCCCACAGCACGCCGATGCCGGTCGGCCCGCACATCTTGTGCCCGGTGAAGACGACGAAGTCGGCGTCGAGGTCGACCACGTCCACCGGCATGTGCGGCACCGACTGCGAGCAGTCCAGCAGCAGCAGCGCGCCGACCCGACGGACCCGCTCGGTGATCCGCGCGGTGGCGTTGACGGTGCCGAGGATGTTGGAGGTGTGCACCAGCGAGACGATCTTCGTCCGCTCGGTGACCAGTTCCTCCAGCCCCGACTCGTCCAGCCGCCCGGCGTCGGTGACCGGGAACCAGCGCAGGGTCGCGCCGGTCCGCTCCGCGAGGAGCTGCCACGGGACGATGTTCGAGTGGTGCTCCATCTCGGAGATGACGATCTCGTCACCCGGGCCGAGCCGGAACCGGGGGTCGGCGTCGGGCCGCAGCGAGGCGTTGGAGAACGCGTACGCCACGATGTTGATCGCCTCGGTGGAGTTCTTGGTGAACACCACCTCGTCCACGCTCGGCGCGTTGACGAACGCGGCGATCTTCGCCCGGGCGCCCTCGTACGCCTCGGTCGCCTCGGTGCCCAGGGTGTGCACCGAGCGCGACACGTTGGCGTTGTGCGTCGCGTAGTGCTCGGCGAGCACGTCGAGCACCTGCCGAGGCTTGTGCGAGGTGTTGGCGCTGTCGAGGTAGACCAGCGGGTGCCCGTTGACCTCCCGGTCCAGGATCGGGAAGTCGGCCCGCACCCGCGCCACGTCGAAGCGGGGCGCGTCGTCGTACTGCGGCATGCCCGCCGGGATCGCGATGGAGGTCATGTCTGCCTCAGGCCCGCGCCGAGCCGGCCCCGGCGACGTAGCGCTCGTAGCCCTCTTCCTCGAGCTTGTCGGCCAGCTCCGGGCCGCCCTGCTCGACGATCCGGCCGGCGACGAAGACGTGCACGAAGTCCGGCTTGATGTAACGCAGGATCCGGGTGTAGTGGGTGATCAGCAGCAGGCCGGTGTCGCCGGTGTCGCGGACCCGGTTGACGCCCTCGCTGACCACGCGCAGCGCGTCCACGTCCAGCCCGGAGTCGGTCTCGTCGAGGATGGCCATCTTCGGCTTGAGCAGCTCCAGCTGCACGATCTCGTGCCGCTTCTTCTCACCACCGGAGAAGCCCTCGTTGACGTTGCGCTGGGCGAACGCCGGGTCCATCTGCAGGCGCTGCATCGCGCCGCGCAGCTCGCCGCCCCAGGTGCGCAGCTTCGGCGCCTCGCCGTCGATGGCGGTCTTGGCGGTACGCAGGAAGTTCGCCACCGAGACGCCGGGAACCTCGACCGGGTACTGCATGGCCAGGAAGAGACCGGCGCGGGCCCGCTCGTCGACGGACATCTCCAGCACGTCGACGCCGTCGAGGGTCACCGAACCGCCGGTGATCTCGTACTTGGGGTGGCCGGCGATCGAGTACGCCAGGGTCGACTTCCCGGAGCCGTTCGGGCCCATGATCGCGTGGGTCTCCCCCGAGCGCACGGTCAGGTCGACGCCGTGCAGGATCGGCTTGAGCTCACCCTCGGGCAGCTTCACCGACACCTGCAGGTCGCGGATCTCCAGGGTGCTCATTATCGGGTCACTCCATTGCTCGGCGTCAGGTCGACGTAGATGTCACCGTCGCGGATCTCGACGGGGTAGACGGGTACGGGTTCGGTGGCGGGCAGTCCGGTCGGCTCGCCGGTCCGTAGGTCGAAACGGGATCCGTGCAGCCAGCATTCCAGCGTGCAGTCCTCGACCTCGCCTTCGGAGAGGGCGACCGCGGCGTGCGAGCACTCGTCGTGCACGGCGTAGAACCGGTCGTCCTCGCCGTGCACCACGGCGATCGTGGTGCCGTCCACGTCGGCGCTGATCACGCTGCCCTTCGGCACGTCCTCGCTCGCACAGATCCTGATCATCACGCGCCGACCTTCGTGAGCCGGGCCTCGATCGCGTCGCCGAGCCGCTCGCGCAGCTCCCCGACCGGGATCTTGTTGATCAGCTCGGCGAAGAAGCCCCGGACCACCAGGCGACGGGCCTCGGCCTCCGGGATACCCCGGGCCATCAGGTAGAACAGCTGCTCGTCGTCGAAGCGACCGGTGGCGCTGGCGTGCCCGGCACCGGCGATCTCGCCGGTCTCGATCTCCAGGTTCGGTACGGAGTCCGCCCGCGCCCCGTCGGACAGCAGCAGGTTCCGGTTGATCTCGTAGGTGTCCGTACCGGTCGCCTCGGCCCGGATGAGCACGTCGCCCACCCAGACCGTCCGGGCGTCGTCGCCCTGCAACGCGCCCCGGTAGCCGACGTAGCTGCGGCAGTCCGGCACGTTGTGGTCGACCAGCTGCCGGTGCTCCAGGTGCTGTCCGGAGTCGGCGAAGTAGAGGCCGTACAACTCGGCCTCGCCACCCCGGCCGGTGTACTCCACGGAGGTGAACTGTCGGACCAGGTCCCCGCCGAGGGTGACCTGCACGTGGGTGGCCTTGGCGTCCCGGCCCAGCCTGATCTTCAGGTGCTGCGCCTGCACGGTGTCGTCGGCCCAGTCGGCGACGGTGACCAGGGTCAGCTTCGCCCCGTCGGCCACCGACACCTCGACGTTGTCGGCCAGCGTGGCCGAGCCGACGTGCTCCAGCACCAGGGTCACCTCGGCGAAGCGCCCCACCTCGACGTAGGTGTGCCCGAAGGCGACCGCGTCCGCGCCCTCGCCGACCACCCGCAGGCCCACCGGCGTGTCCACCACCGTGTCGGCGGCCACCGACACCAGCAACGGCTCGACGACCCCGCCGTACGCCAGCGCGCTGACCCGGTCGAACGGGGTGAGCACGCCGCCCATCCGCGGGTCGTCCCGGCCGATCCGCTCGACGGTGACGCCCTGGGGCAGGTCGCCGTACTCGTGGCGGACCCCGGCGGGCGCGGCCGGAGCCACGCCCACCAGGCCACGCAGGCGCTTGAGCGGGGTGAAACGCCACTCCTCCTCCAGGCCGGTGAGGGCCGGGAAGTCGGCGACGTCGTACGAGCGGAGCGCCTGCGACTTGGTCTCGGGCGGCGCGGAAGCCTGGGTAGTCATCTCTTCCTTGGTCTGTTCCGGGACGGCGGTGTCATTGAGCGGAGGGAGGGTCGGGCGGCGTCAGCCGACCGCGCCCTCCATCTGCAGCTCGATCAGGCGGTTGAGTTCCAGGGCGTACTCCATCGGGAGTTCCTTGGCGATCGGCTCGATGAAGCCGCGCACGATCATCGCCATCGCCTCGTCCTCGCTCAGGCCCCGGCTCATCAGGTAGAAGAGCTGGTCCTCGCTGACCTTGGAGACGGTCGCCTCGTGCCCCATCGACACGTCGTCCTCGCGGATGTCGACGTACGGGTAGGTGTCCGAGCGGGAGATGGTGTCGACCAGCAGCGCGTCGCACTTGACCGTGCTCCGGCTGTGGTGCGAGCCCTCCAGCACCTGCACCAGACCCCGGTACGAGGTGCGGCCACCGCCCCGGGCGATCGACTTGGAGACGATGGTGCTGCTGGTGTGCGGCGCGGCGTGCACCATCTTGGCGCCGGCGTCCTGGTGCTGGCCCTCGCCGGCCATGGCCACCGAGAGCACCTCGCCCTTGGCGTGCTCGCCGGTCATGTAGACCGCCGGGTACTTCATGGTGACCTTGGAGCCGATGTTGCCGTCGATCCACTCCATGGTGGCGCCCTCGTGGCACACGGCGCGCTTGGTGACCAGGTTGTAGACGTTGTTCGACCAGTTCTGGATGGTCGTGTACCGGCAACGGGCGTTCTTCTTGACGATGATCTCCACCACGGCGCTGTGCAGCGAGTCCGAGGAGTAGATGGGAGCGGTGCAGCCCTCGACGTAGTGCACGTACGCGCCCTCGTCGACGATGATCAGCGTCCGCTCGAACTGGCCCATGTTCTCGGTGTTGATCCGGAAGTAGGCCTGCAGCGGGATCTCCACCTGCACGCCCTTCGGCACGTAGATGAACGACCCGCCGGACCAGACCGAGGTGTTCAGCGCGGCGAACTTGTTGTCACCGACCGGGATCACCGTGCCGAAGTACTCCTTGAACAGGTCCTCGTGCTCCTTGAGGGCGGTGTCGGTGTCGAGGAAGACGACCCCCTGCTCCTCCAGGTCCTCACGGATCTTGTGGTAGACCACCTCGGACTCGTACTGGGCCGCCACACCGGCGATCAGCCGCTGCTTCTCCGCCTCCGGGATGCCCAGCCTGTCGTAGGTGTTCTTGATGTCCTCCGGCAGGTCCTCCCAGCTGGTGGCCTGCTTCTCGGTGGACCGCACGAAGTACTTGATGTTGTCGAAGTCGATCCCGGTGAGGTCGGCGCCCCACGCCGGCATCGGCTTGCGACCGAACAGGCGCAGGCCCTTCAGGCGCAGGTCGAG
This sequence comes from Micromonospora sp. KC721, assembly GCF_004348355.1. Classification (NCBI taxonomy): domain Bacteria; kingdom Bacillati; phylum Actinomycetota; class Actinomycetes; order Micromonosporales; family Micromonosporaceae; genus Micromonospora; species Micromonospora sp. KC721. Next base: position 17,290 of record NZ_SMJY01000018.1, read on the forward strand.
CATCCAGGCCGGCTCGTTCTTCTTGGCCGAGATGTCCCGCACCACCGCCTCGCTGAGGCCGCGCTGGGCGACCGCCCCGGCGGCGTCGGGGTCGGCCCAGCCGTACTCGTAGCGACCGAGGGCGGCGAGCTGCTCTTCCTGGGTCAGGGGCTGGACGATCTGCTCGGTCATCTATCTGTCCTCACAGTGGTGACGGTGTTACCGGACTGAACGCGCGGCTGGGCCGGAATGTGCGTGGTGCACACCCCGTCGCCGTGGGCGATGGTGGCCAGGCGCTGCACGTGGGTGCCGACCAGTCGGGAGATGACCCCGGTCTCGGCCTCGCACAGCTGGGGAAACTCGGCGGCCACGTGCGCCACCGGGCAGTGGTGCTGGCAAAGCTGGCCGCCGGAGGCGATCGTGGACGCGCTGGCAGCGTAACCCTCGGCGGTGAGCGCGGTGGCGAGTGCCTCCGCCCGCGCGAGCGGGTCGTCCCCGGCGTCCTCCATGGCGGCCCGGCAGCGCGCCTCCAGCGCCGCGACCTGCTCGGCGGCGAACGCCGCCACCGCCGTGGAACCGCCGTTGCGGGCGATCCAGCGCAGCGCCCCGGTGGCCAGGTTGTCGTAGTGGTGCGTGCCGCACCGGCCCCGGGCGGCGTCGGTCAGCAGGAACACCTTGGCCGGGCGGCCCCGCCCGCGGCTGCCCCGGACGACCTGTTCCCGGGCGATCACGTCACCGTCGGCGAGCATGGCGTCCAGGTGCCGACGGATCGCGGCCGGGCTCAGCCCGAGCGCCGAGCCGAGCTGGGCGGCGGTGGTCGCCCCCCGCTCCAGCAGCAGCTGGGTGACCCGGTCACGGGTGGGCAGATCGGCGGACGGCGGCACACCGGTGACCGTTCCGGTCACCGGCGGGTGCCCGGAGAGCGCCGCCGCGTTTTTCACAACGGCAACGTTACGTAATTCGCTCCGGGCCTGCAAACCGGACCCCCGGTGATCCCCGACACCGCGATGGCGGAGTCACCCGATCGGCGTCCACTACGATGCGTAGGATTCGAGGCGTGAAGGCTCCCGTCCGGTTCCCGGTCTCCGACACCCTGCTGAGTCGCCTCGCGTACGCCTCGATCGTGGCGAACGTGGCCATCGTCGTGACCGGCGGGGCGGTCCGGCTCACCGACTCGGGCCTGGGCTGCCCGACCTGGCCGCGGTGCACCGACGAGTCGTACACCGCCACCCCCGAGATGGGCGTGCACGGGGTGATCGAGTTCGGCAACCGGTTGCTCGCCTTCGCCGTCGGGGCCATCGCGCTCGCCGTGGTGCTGGCGGTGCTGGCGCACCGACCGCGCCGGCGCCGGCTGCTGCCGTTGGCGGTGGCCGTGCTGCTCGGCATCCCCGCGCAGGCGGTCATCGGCGGGATCACCGTGCTGACCAACCTCAACCCGTGGGTGGTCGGGCTGCACTTCCTCGCCTCCATGGTGGTGATCGCCGCCGCGTACGCGCTGTGGCGGCGCACCACCGACCCGGACGGGCCGGTGGTGCCCGTGGTGCCCGGCCCGCTGCGCACCCTGGCCGGGCTCACCACGGCGGTCAGCGCCTCGGTGTTGGTGGTGGGCACCTGGGTGACCGGTAGCGGCCCGCACGCCGGCGACCACGGGGCCGCCCGCAACGGGTTGGACCCGGAGCAGATCTCCCAGGTGCACGCCGATGCCGTGTTCCTGCTGATCGGCCTCTCCGTGGCGCTGGTGTTCGCCTTCCGGGCGGTCGGCGCCGCCGGGGCGGCCCGGGCGGCCCTCGTGCTGGTCGGTGTCGAACTGGGCCAGGGTGTGATCGGCTTCGTGCAGTACCTCACCGACCTGCCGGCGCTCCTGGTGGGCGCGCACATGCTCGGCTCCTGCCTGGTGTTGCTGGCCACCCTGTCGGTGCTCTGGTCGACCCGGGAACGCCGCCCGGTCGAGCCCGCCCCGCAGCCCGCGCCGACCGCCGGTCGCGTCCCCGCCGCCGTCTGAGCGGGCCGGGGCCCCCGGGGTGCGGTAACCGCAAGGCGCGGCGTCCGGGCCTGTCCCCGGCGGCAACGAACCGGACATCCGGCTCGTTGACGGCGCGAGGTGGCGAGTGTCCGGTAGGGCTCAGCCCCGGCGGGCCAGGTGGATCATGATCGCCTCGGCGAGGCGATCGGCAGCGCCGTCGGCGTACCCGAGGAACAGCGACGGCTCGGTCAACTCCAGCTCCACCAGGACCGGCCTGCCGTCCGCGCCCGGGATCAGGTCCACCCGGGCATAGAGCAGCCGGTCCGCACCCCCGGGCACGGCGGCCAGGACCTGCTGCCCGACGGCCAACTGCTCCGGCGTGGCGGTGCGGGCGTCGATCACCTCCGGCCGGTAGAGCCCCTCGACACCGTGGTCCGGACCGTCCAGCATCGGGCCCTTGCGGATCGCGTGGCTGTAGGCCAGGCCCGTTGGACCGGCCAGGAAGAGCAGCGCCGTCTCCCCCGCCGTGTCCACCGCGTCGAGGTACGGCTGGACCATGGTGACCCGCCCGGCCGCGGAGAGCCGACGCACGTGCGCGGCGGCCAGCTCCCGGTGCTCCGGATCGGCCGGGTCGTAGCGGCCGGTGTCCTGGCTGCCCGCGCTGACCGCCGGTTTGATCACGTACTGGCCGGGGCCGTCCGGCGGGGTCCAGTCCGCGCCCGGCTCGACCCAGCAGGTCGGCACGGTCGGAACGCCGGCGGCGGCCAGCTCGCCCAGATACCGCTTGTCGGTGTTCCAGCGCACCAGGTCGGCCGGGTTGAGCAGGTGCGGCACGCTCTCCGCCCAGGCCACGAACTCGTCGCGGCGCGGTGCGTAGTCCCACGGGGAACGGAGCACGACCAGGTCGTAGGCGGCCCAGTCGACGTCGGGGTCGTCCCAGACGGCCGGCTCCACCGCGATGCCCCGTTCGGCGAGCGGGGCGAGCACGAGCCGGTCGTCGGACTCGAGGTCGGCGAACCGGTCGCAGGTGACGAGAGCGACCCGGAGTTCCCCCCGGGCCGCGTTGTGGTGGGTCAAGGTCTGGGTCACCGCGCCATCGTGCGCCGGGACATCGACCGCCAGAGATCGTTGCTCGGACGCATCTGGTCCATGAGTTCGCGTTCCCAGGCGTTCTCGACGGCGACTCCCGCCTTGGCGCACGCCTGCCGCGCGACGACGGTGTCGTCGGCGAACTGGTCGGCCCACGCGCCGTCGGAGCCGACGAGGACGATCCGGGCCCCGCGCTTGCCGACGTACTCGATGACCGCCTTCGCGCCGCCGTGTCCGGCGGCGAACGACCTGATGCCGGCGACCAGGCCGTTGGGGGCCTGCTCCGCGCTCTGCTCCGTCGCCAGCGTTGTATCGGAACCATCTGCCATGACGCGCAGCCTAAGCAGAGACGCACCCGTGGGGGCGAGAACGATGAACCTTTTGTGATGCCAATTACGAACGGGTTTACGAAAAACCGCAGGTGATTCGCCCCGACGTGTCGGAAAGAGAAGGCGAAAACGGACGGCCAGGAAAACCCCCATCTGTCGGATTTTCCACCCTACGCGCGAGGCGCGTCAGGCGGTGGCGCGCCGGTGGCAGCAGAGCAGAAAGCGCTGACCGCGCTGCGGGGCGCGCGTCAGGCCAGTGGGCCGGTCACGCCAGACCGACGCCCCGGTCGCGCGCCGGACCAGCCGCCCGACTGCGTCGGACAGCGCGTCGAGCCCGCGTCAGACCAGCGCGTCGAGCGCGACGGCCGCGAACAGGATGGTGAGGTAGGTGGTCGACCAGTGGAACAGCCGCATCGGCTTGACCGCATCGCCGCGGACCACCCGCCGGCACAGCCGGTGCGCCTCGATGAGGAAGACGGCCCCCACCACCAGGGCCGGCACGCCGTAGACCAGGCTCATGCCCAGCGGCCACAGCAGCAGCGAGGCGAGCACGGTCAGCCAGGCGAAGACCAGGATCTCCGCGTTGACCCGGCGGGCCGAGGCGACCACCGGCAGCATCGGGATCCCCGCCCGGGCGTAGTCGTCCTTGTACTTCATGGCCAGCGGGTAGAAGTGCGGCATCTGCCAGAAGAAGACCACCGCGAACAGCGCCCACGCCTGCGGCGCCAGGGAGCCGGTGACCGCCGCCCAGCCGATCAGCACCGGGGCCGCCCCGCACGCCCCACCCCAGAAGGTGTTCGCGGTGGTGGTGCGCTTGAGCCAGAGCGTGTAGACGAGGTCGTAGTAGACGATCGCGGCCAGCGTCAACGCGGCGGCCAGCAGGTTGGTCAACGCCGCCATCAACACCGTCGACACCACCGCCAGCACCAGCCCGAAGACCAGCGCGTTGCGCGGCGAGACGGTGTGCGCGGGCAGCGGCCGACGCTTGGTGCGCCGCATCAGCTGGTCGATGTCCCGGTCGATGTAACAGTTCAGGACGCTGGCCGCACCGGCGGCGAGCGAACCACCCACCAGCACCACCGTCACCAGCCAGAGCGAGGGCATCCCACCCTCGGCCAGCATCATCGCCGGCACCGTCGTCACCAACAGCAGCTCGACGATCCGCGGCTTGGTCAACGCGACGTAGGCGGAGACCACGGCCCGGACGTCCCGACGCGGTGTCGCCGGCTCCTCCGTCACCGTGCGCACCGGCGGCTGCCCGGCAGAGTTGCTGACGGGGCGCTCGGTGATCATGCTCACGGATTGCCACCTTCCGGCTTCGGCAGGGGGGACGGGGCGGCCGGACCCGTCCGGGCCCACACACCGCCCCACAGACTACGCGGCGTCGTTTTGGCTGCCCGGGCGACCCGTCAACGGTGCGAGCCGTCACACCTTCGGTGGATCACCTCGCACCCGACCCTGAACGATCATCTGGTCAGGCACGTACCCAGCTACGTGCAGAGATCCCCGGGCGGACGTTTACGGCCGCTCGATAGGGTCACCAGTGAGGGTTCCGCCCATCTGCCGAGGAGCACAAACCATCGTGGCTGCCAACCGACCCGAGCACCCCGCACTCAACTGGTCCGACCTCGACCGTCGGGCCGTCGACACCGTCCGCGTGCTGGCCATGGACGCCGTGGAGAGATCCGGTAACGGCCACCCGGGCACCGCCATGAGCCTCGCGCCCGCGGCGTACCTGCTCTTCAACCGGGTGATGCGGCACAACCCGGCCGACCCGAACTGGCCGGGCCGCGACCGGTTCGTCCTCTCCGCCGGCCACTCCAGCCTCACCCTCTACATCCAGCTGTTCCTCTCCGGCTACCCGCTGAGCCTGGAGGACCTGAAGTCGCTGCGGCAGTGGGGCTCACTCACCCCGGGCCACCCGGAGCACGGGCACACCCCGGGCGTGGAGACCACCACCGGCCCGCTGGGCCAGGGCCTCGGCAACGCGGTCGGGATGGCGATGGCGGCCCGCCGCGAGCGTGGCCTGTTCGACCCGGAGGCCGAGCCGGGCGCCTCGGTCTTCGACCACGACATCTGGTGCATCGCCTCCGACGGCGACATCGAGGAGGGCATCAGCCACGAGGCCAGCGCGCTCGCCGGACACCAGCAGCTGGGCAACCTCTGCCTGATCTACGACGACAACGAGATCTCCATCGAGGACGACACCCGGATCGCCAAGAGCGAGGACGTCGCGGCCCGCTACCAGGCGTACGGCTGGCACGTGCAGACGGTCGACTGGCGGGCCGGCGACGCCGACCAGGGCGACTACCACGAGGACGTCGAGGCGCTGTACCGGGCGCTGCTGGCCGCCAAGGCGGAGACCGGCCGCCCGTCCTTCATCGCGCTGCGCACCATCATCGGCTGGCCCGCGCCGAACAAGCAGAACACCGGCAAGATCCACGGCTCGGCGCTCGGCGCCGACGAGGTGGCCGCCACCAAGCGGATCCTCGGCTTCGACCCGCAGCGCACCTTCGAGGTCGACGAGGAGGTGCTCGGCCACGCCCGGCAGGTGATGAGCCGGGGCGAGGCCGCCCAGCAGCAGTGGCGGCAGACCTTCGACGCCTGGGCGGGCGCGAACCCGGAGCGCCGCGCGCTCTACGACCGGATCGCCGGCCGGGTGCTCCCCGAGGGCTGGACCCAGGCCCTGCCGACCTTCCCCGCCGACGCCAAGGGCATCGCCACCCGGGCCGCCTCGGGCAAGGTGCTGGAGGCCCTCGCCCCGGTGCTGCCGGAGCTCTGGGGTGGCTCGGCCGACCTGGCCGAGAGCAACAACACCACCATGAAGGGCGAGCCGTCGTTCATCCCGGCCGTCCACGCCACCAAGGACTTCCCCGGCCACGAGTACGGCCGCACGCTGCACTTCGGCATCCGCGAGCACGCCATGGGCGCGATCCTCAACGGCATCGCCCTGCACGGCGGCACCCGCCCGTACGGTGGCACCTTCCTGGTGTTCAGCGACTACATGCGCCCCTCGGTGCGGCTCGCCGCGCTGATGAAGCTGCCGGTGGTCTACGTCTGGACGCACGACTCGATCGGTCTCGGCGAGGACGGCCCCACCCACCAGCCGGTGGAGCACCTGACCGCGCTGCGCGCCATCCCCGGCCTGGACGTGGTCCGGCCGGCCGACGCCAACGAGACCGCCTGGGCGTGGCGGCGGGCGCTGGAGCACACCGACCGGCCGACCGCGCTGGCGCTGAGCCGCCAGGCGCTGCCGACGTTGGACCGCGAGCAGTTGGCCGGCGCGGAGGGCGTGGCCCGGGGTGGCTACGTGCTCGCCGAGGCGTCCACCGGCAAGCCGCAGGTGATCATCGTCGGTACCGGTTCCGAGGTGCAGCTCTGCCTCACCGCCCGGGAGCGGCTGGAAGCCGACGGCACCCCGACCCGGGTGGTGTCGATGCCCTGCCAGGAGTGGTTCTTCGAGCAGGACGAGGCGTACCGGGAGTCGGTCCTGCCGCGCGGGGTAAAGGCTCGGGTGAGCGTGGAGGCGGGCATCGCCATGTCCTGGCGCGGCATCGTCGGTGACTGCGGCGAGAGCGTCAGCCTGGAGCACTACGGCGCGAGCGCCCCGCACTCGGTGCTCTTCGAGCAGTTCGGGTTCACCCCCGACCGGATCGTGGCCGCCGCGCACGCGGCGCTGACCCGGGTGGGCGACATCACCGGTTTCACGACCGGCAACTGAGGGGAGCGTGAACGGTATGACGACGGACAGGCTGAGCGAACTCACCGCCGCAGGCGTGGCGGTCTGGCTCGATGACCTCTCCCGGGTGCGGCTGAGCTCCGGCGGGCTGGACCAGCTGCGCCGGGAGAAGCACGTGGCCGGGGTGACCACCAACCCGACCATCTTCGCCAAGGCGCTGGCTGACGCCGACGAGTACGACCGGCAACTGCGGGAGCTGGCCACCCGGGGCGTGGACGTCGAGGAGGCCGTCCGCATGCTCACCACGTACGACGTGCGCTGGGCCTGCGACGTGATGCGCCCCTCGTACGACACGAGCAGTGGCGTCGACGGCCGGGTCTCCATCGAGGTCGACCCCCGGCTGGCCCACGAGACGGAGAAGACCGTCGCCGAGGCCAAGGCGCTGTGGTGGCTGGTGGACCGGCCGAACCTGTTCATCAAGATCCCGGCGACCGAGGCCGGTCTGCCGGCGATCACCGCGACCCTGGCCGAGGGGATCAGCGTCAACGTCACGCTGATCTTCGGCCTGGAGCGCTACTCGCAGGTGATGGACGCCTTCCTCGCCGGCCTGGAGCAGGCGAAGGCGAACGGCCACGACCTGTCGAAGATCGGCTCGGTGGCCTCCTTCTTCGTCTCCCGGGTCGACTCCGAGGTCGACAAACGACTGGAGAAGATCGGCTCGGACGAGGCCAAGGCGTTGCGCGGCAAGGCCGCCGTCGCCAACGCCCAGCTCGCCTACGAGCGCTACGGCGAGGTCTTCTCCTCCGCCCGCTGGCAGGCCCTCGCCGACGCGGGCGCGCACCCGCAGCGACCGCTGTGGGCGTCCACCTCGACCAAGAACCCGGACTACCGGGACGTCATCTACGTCGAGGAGCTGATCGCCCCCGGCACGGTCAACACCATGCCCGAGTCGGTGATCCACGCCTACGCCGACCACGGCGAGACCCGGGGCGACACCATCACCGGGTCGTACGACGCGGCGCGGCGGGTCTTCACCGACCTGGAGTCGGTCGGGGTGGACATCACCGACGTGATCGCCACCCTGGAGCGCGAGGGCGTGGAGAAGTTCGAGGCCAGCTGGCAGGAGCTGCTCGACGGGGTGCGGAAGTCCCTGTCCGAGGCGGCGCAGGGCACCGGTCGGCCGGGCGCGGCCGCGAAGGGCAACGCGCGGGCCGCCGCCCAGGCCGGCGGCAACGCGTGACGATGGCGTCCGACGCGCCGCGGGGCGAGGGCCGCGCGGCGCGGGACGCCACCGCCGACCCGGGACGGACGGCGACATGACTGACCTGATGGCCGGCCCGGCGGTGGCGACCGCCGGGTTCGCCGTGCACGGCGCGGACGGTGTGGCCGGCAGTGCGGCGGTCCGCGCGGAGCTGGTCGCGCGCGGCCTTCCGGCGCGACTGGCCCACCCGGACCGGGCAGCGCTGACCGAGCCGAATCCGGCGACGCTGACCGGGCCAGGGCCGGAGACATCGTCCGGGCCGGTCCCCGCGGACGCCCACCGCAACCGCCGGGAGCTGGTCGCCCAGCTCGCCGAACTGGTCGCCGAGCTGGGCGACCTGGACCACGTGGTGCTCGTCGGCCCGGCCGGCACGACGCTGTCCGCCGAGGCCATGGCCCGCACCCTGGGCCGGCCGTTGACCGTGCTCGACGGCACCGACCCCGGGCGGGTGCGCGCGGCGCTGGCCGACCGCCTGGACCGGACCGTGGTCGTGCTGGCCGATCCGGACGGCGACTCGGTGACGGTCGACGCGCTGGGCCGGGCGTACTGGCGGGCGTTCCTGAGCGCCGGAATGATCAAGGCTGAGGCGGCCCGGCGTTTCGTGGTGGTGACCGCCCCCGGCTCGCCGCTGGCGGCCACCGCCGACGAGTTGGGCGTACTGGTGCTGCCGGTGGGCCCGCGCCCGGACGCCCGGTACCCGGCGCTGACCGCGCTGGATCTGGTCCCGGCCGCGCTGGCCGGGGTCGAGGTGGCGGCGGTCCTGGACGACGCCGAGGCGTTCGCGGCGGCCCTGTCCCACGACGAGGACGATCCCGCCCTGGCGCTGGGGGCGGCGCTGGCCGCGGCGGCCCGCGGCGGGCGCGGCACGGTCGCACTGGTCCCCGACGGCACCGGCCTGGACGGCCTCGGTGACTGGATCGCCCGGCTGCTCGCCCGGGCCGGTATCCGGCCGGTACCGGTGGAGTCCCCGGACGCGCCCGACGTGGGCGGGCCGGGCGTGCTGACCGTCAGCTACGGCGGCGCGCTGACCGCCGGGGCGGTACCTGGTGGTGGGTGCCCCGCCGACCTGGCGGTCACCGGACCGCTCGGCGCGCACTTCCTGGCCTGGGAGTACGCGACGGCGCTGGCCACGGCGGCGCGCAGCGGCGACCCGCCCCAGGCCGGCGGCACGCCGAACCTCGGCCACGCCCTGGCCGCCGGAGAGCCGACGCCCTCGTTCACCGAGGGCGCCATCGAGGTGTACGCCCCACCGGGCGCCCCCGCCGACCTGCGCGGCGCGCTGCGCCACCTGGCGGGCCAGGTGGGCGACGGCGGCGCGCTGGCGGTGGCCGCGTACCTGGACCCGGTGGCCGACGCCGACGCGGCCCGACTGCGGCCGGCGCTGGCACGGGCAATCGGGCGGCCGGTGACCTTCGGCTGGGGCCGGCTGCCGCATTCCACCGAATGGTACGACCCGAGCGGCTCGCCGGCGGACGGCTATCTTCAGGTCACCGGTGCGGTGGACGCTGATCTGCCGGTGCCGGACCGCCCGTACTCCCTGGGACGGTTGCAGGCGGCGCAGGTCGCCGGTGACCGGCAGGCGCTGACCGACCTGGGTCGGCCGGTGCTGCGGCTGCACCTGACCGACCGACCGGCCGGCCTGGCGCAGCTACGGGATGCGATCGGCACGATGACGGACGCAACGATGGACAACTTGGACCAGACCGAGCGAGGAGGCGGCGTGAACCCGCTGCGCGACGCGCAGGACCGACGACTCCCCCGGATCCCGGAGCCCTGCGCTCTGGTGATCTTCGGGGTGACCGGTGACCTGGCGCGGAAGAAGTTGCTGCCGGCGGTCTACGACCTGGCCAACCGGGGTCTGCTGCCCCCCGGATTCGTGGTCCTCGGCTTCGCCCGGCGGGACTGGGGCGACGGCGACTTCGAGTCGCTGGCCCACGAGGCGGCCAAGCAGCACGCCCGCACGCCGTGGCGGGAGGAGGTGTGGTCCCGGCTGGCCGGCAACATCAAGTTCGTCGGCGGCTCGTTCGACGACGACGCCGCGTTCGACCGGCTCGCCCGCACCCTGGACGACCTGCGCGACAGCCACGGCATCCACGGCAATGCCGCCTTCTACTTCTCCATCCCCCCGGCGGCCTTCCCCGTGGTGCTCAAGCAGCTGGCCCGCACCGGCATGGCGGACAACGAGAAGTGCGGCGGCTGGCGCCGGGTGGTGGTGGAGAAGCCGTTCGGGAACGACCTGCCCTCGGCCAAGGAACTCAACGACCTGGTCGACGACGTCTTCACCCGCCAGGACGTGTTCCGGATCGACCACTACCTGGGCAAGGAGACGGTCCAGAACATCCTCGCCCTGAGGTTCGCCAACAACCTCTTCGAGCCGTTGTGGAACTCCAAGTACGTCGACTCGGTGCAGATCACCATGGCCGAGGACGTCGGCATCGGCACCCGGGCCGGCTTCTACGACTCGGTCGGCACCGCCCGTGACGTGCTGCAGAACCACCTGCTCCAACTGCTCGCCCTGGTGGCGATGGAGGAGCCGACCAGCTTCGACGCCGACGAGATCCGGGCCGAGAAGCTGAAGGTGCTCAAGGCGATCACCCTGCCGAAGGACATCGCCCACGGCACCGTACGCGGCCAGTACCTGCCCGGCTGGGTGGGCGGTCAGCGGGCGGTCGGCTACCTGGACGAGGACGGCGTGCCGGCGGACTCCACCACCGAGACGTACGTCGCCGTCGAGTTGGGCATCCAGAACCGCCGCTGGGCGGGGGTGCCGTTCTACATCCGGGCCGGCAAGCGGCTGCCGCGCCGGGTCACCGAGGTGGCCGTCATCTTCAAGAAGGCACCCCACCTGCCCTTCAACGCCGCCGACATGGAGTCGCTCGGCCCCAACCAGCTGGTCATCCGGGTGCAGCCGGACGAGGGCGTGGTGCTGAAGTTCGGCTCGAAGGTGCCGGGCACCACGATGGAGGTCCGCGACATCGCGATGGACTTCCAGTACGGCGAGGCGTTCACCGAGTCCAGCCCGGAGGCGTACGAGCGGCTGGTGCTGGACGTGCTGATCGGTGACCGGACGCTGTTCCCGGACGCCGCCGAGGTGGAGCAGAGCTGGGCGGTGGTGGATCCGCTGGAGCACGCCTGGGAGGGCACGAAGCCGGAGCCGTACCGGGCCGGCGAGTGGGGGCCGCGGGCGGCCGACGAGATGCTGGCCCGCGAGGGCCGCGCCTGGCGGCGGGCGTGAGCGGGCGCCGCCGTCCGGTGGCCGGGGCAGAGCGCCCGGTGGCCGGGGCGAGTCGCCGCCGTCGCCGGACGGCCGTGGAGAGTCGAAGCGAGCAGACCGGGAGGCTCCAGTGATCGGCCTGTGGGACACCACCGGCAACGAGGTGGTCAAGGCGCTGGCCGCGGAGCGGCGCAGCGCGGGCGGGGTGGCCAGCGGAATGGCGCTGACCCTGATCGTGGTGGTGGACGAGAAGCGGGTCCGGGAGGCGGAGGCGGCGGCTACCATCGCCGCCGCGGCCCACCCGTGCCGGCTGCTGGTCGTCGTCCGCTCGGACATCGAACGGGAACGCAACCGGCTGGACGCGGAGATCGTCGTCGGCGGCCGGCTCGGCCCCTGCGAGGCCGTGGTCACCCGGATGTACGGGCGGCTGGCCCTGCACGCCGAGTCGGTGGTGATGCCGCTGCTGGTGCCGGACGTCCCGGTGGTCACCTGGTGGCACGGCGAGCCGCCGGATGAGATCGCCACCGATTTCCTCGGCGTGGTCGCCGACCGGCGGATCACCGACGCCGCGCAGGCCGCCGACCCGATCGAGGCGCTGCGGCAGCGGGCCCGGGACTACGCCCCGGGCGACACCGACCTGGCGTGGACCCGGATCACCCCGTGGCGGACCCTGGTCGCCGGGGCGTTCGACACCACCGAGGCCCGGGTCACCGAGGCGACGGTGGTCGCGCCGCGCGCCGACCCGACGGCGGCGCTGATGCGCGGCTGGCTGGCCGCGCGGCTCGGCATCGCCCCCCGCGGGGAGCACACCGACGCGTACCCCCGGATGCGTCAGGTGCAGTTGCGCTGCGCCAACGGCGACGAGCTGACCCTCACCCGCGACGACAGCCTGGCGACGTTCCGGCGTACCGGCCAGGACGACCGGATACTGCCGCTGGTGCGTCGCCCCCTCGGTGACGAACTGGCCGAGGAGTTGCGCCGGCTCGACGCCGACCAGGTGTACGCCGAGGCGCTGGGCGCCGCGGCCGGACTGACCGGGCTGGAGCAGCGCCCCGCCAAGCGGGTGCACGTGTGGAAGGATCCGGCCACGGCGCGACGCGCCGAGGCCGGGGTGACCGCACACGCGGGCACCAGCGCGAACCACTGACGGCCGTCCGTGTCGGCGACGGGTCGTCGCCGACACGGACCGGGCGGGTGCGGCCCACCGGCAACGGGGTTCACCGGCCCCGGCACGACGACAGGGCCGCGTGGACGTGGTCCGGAAACGAAGGCAGACATGAGTGAGGCGAGTGTCGCCGTCCACGCCGACGCCGACCTGCTGGCGCAGGCGGTGGCGGCCCGACTGGTGGTGAAGCTGCTCGACGCGCAGGCGGAGCGGGGTCAGGCCGCGGTGGTGCTGACCGGCGGCCGGATCGCCGCGGCCGTGTACCGGGCGGTGGCGGCGCTGCCGGCCCGGGACGCGGTCGACTGGTCCCGGGTGGACGTCTGGTGGGGCGACGAGCGTTTCCTGCCCGCCGGTGACCCGGAGCGCAACGAGACGCAGGCCCGGGCGGCGCTGCTGGACGTGGTGCCACTGGACCCGGCCCGGGTGCATCCGATGCCGGCCTCCGACGGCCCCGACGGGCCGGACCCGGAGGCGGCGGCGGCCACGTACGCGCAGGAACTGGCGCGGGCGGCTCGTCCCGGCCACGCCGCGCTCCCCCACTTCGACGTGCTGATGCTGGGCGTCGGCGAGGACGGGCACGTGGCCTCGGTCTTCCCCGAGCATCCGGTGCACCACGACACCCGGCCGGTCAGCGCCGTGCGGGGCAGCCCGAAACCACCGCCCGTGCGGACCACCCTCACCCTGCCGACGATCAACACCGCCGAGGAGGTCTGGTTGGTGGCCAGCGGCGGGGACAAGGCCCGGGCGGTCGGCATGGCGCTGGCCGGGGCCGGGCCACGGCAGTTGCCGGCGGCGGGTGTGCGGGGGGTGGCGCGTACCCTCTGGTTGCTGGACCGGGCGGCCGCGGCCGGCGTGCCGCCGCGCTCGCGTAGCCTGCGCTGATCGACGTGCCCGGAGCCCCCGACCCGCCACCGGGTCGGGGGCTCCGCTGTCGCTGCCCGGCAGGTGCGGCGGTCGGGCCGCGGCGGGTCAGCCGCGACCGCGGCGCTGACGCAGGGCGGCCAGGGCCTCGGCCAGGATCGCCTCCCCCTCGGCGTCGCTGCGCCGCTCCTTCACGTACGCCAGGTGGGTCTTGTAGGGCTCCGGACGGACCCGGCCCGGCGGGTTGTCCGCGTCCCGGCCTGCCGGCAGACCGCAGCGCGGGCAGTCCCAGACCGACGGGGTTTCGGCCTCCACCGCCACCTTGATCTCGGTGGCGTGCCCGTTGCGGCACCAGTAGGTCACCGGACGGCGCGGTGCCAGCTCGTAGCGCTCGGCGGGGCGCTCGGGGGCCGACCCGACCCGCGCACCCCGGATGATGTTGACACTGGGCACAGCAATTCGCTCCTGTCGTCGGAGGGGACCACCGCCCGGAGGGTGGCGGCGGCGACGCGGTGCACAAACACAACTGCGCGCGGTCCGTGACGGACCGCGCGCAGATTGTACGCCGAGACTCCGACGGGATCAGGCCCCGTTGGTGAGCGCGAGCTTGAGCCAGAGGCCCAGCCCGATGATGCAGGCGAACCAGATGACGCTCACCAGGACGGTGTAGCGGTCCAGGTTCTTCTCCGCCACCGACGAGCCGGCCAGGCTGGAGCTGACACCGCCGCCGAACATGCTGGACAGGCCGCCGCCCTTACCGCGGTGCAGCAGGATCAGCATGGTGAGCAGCACGCTCGTGATGACCAGCAACACGATCAACGTGTATGCGAACCAGATCGGCATGGCTGGGGTCAGTCCTCTCGTTATGATCCTCGCCCGGACAGGTCGGGCACGACGGCACCGGCCGGTGGACGGGCGGAGTCAAGGATAGCGAGCGATCAGCGCGCAGTGTGCTCCGGGAACCGGCAGATCTTCGCGAACTCCTCGGCGTCCAGGCTGGCGCCGCCCACCAGGGCCCCGTCCACGTCCGGCTGGGCCATGATCGCGGCCACGTTCGAGGACTTGACCGACCCGCCGTACAGGACCCGGACCTGGTCCGCGGTGGCCTGGTCGTAGGTCTCGACCAGGCGCTTGCGGACCTCGCCGCACACCTCCTGGGCGTCGTCCGGGGTCGCCGTCTTGCCCGTGCCGATCGCCCAGACCGGCTCGTACGCCACGACGACCTTGGTGACCTGCTCGGGGGTGAGCCCCTTCAGGGCGGCGTCGAGCTGGTCGCAGCAGTGCGGCACGTGCTTGAGCTGCTCCCGGATCTCCAGCCCTTCGCCGATGCACAGGATCGGGGTGAGCCCGTTCGCCAGCGCGGCGGCCACCTTGGCGTTGACCAGGGCGTCGTCCTCGTGGTGGTACTGCCGCCGCTCGGAGTGGCCGACCGCCACGTAGGTGCAGCCCAGCTTCGCCAGCATCGGGCCGGAGATGTCCCCGGTGTAGGCCCCCGACTGGTACGGCGACAGATCCTGTGCGCCGTAGCCGATCAGCAGCTTGTCGCCGTCCACCGCGGTCTGCACGGTGCGCAGGTCGGTGAAGGGCGGCAGGACGACGCACTCGACGTCGGTGAGCTGCTTCTCGGTGAGGCTCGCGGCCAGTTTCTGCACCAGCAGGTTGGCCTCGAGGTGGTTGAGGTTCATCTTCCAGTTGCCGGCCATCAGTGGCCGGCGGCTCACGCTCGCCATCAGTTCTCCAGGGCCGCGATGCCGGGGAGGGTCTTGCCCTCCAGGTACTCCAGGGAGGCGCCGCCTCCGGTGGAGATGTGCCCGAAGGCGGAATCGTCCAGCCCCAAGGCACGGACCGCGGCGGCGGAGTCACCGCCGCCGACCACGCTGAACGCGTCGGCCTTGGTGATCGCCTCGGCGACCCCTCGGGTGCCGGCCGCGAACGCGGCCATCTCGAACACGCCCATCGGCCCGTTCCAGAAGATCGTCTTCGCCTGGGAGATCACGGCGGCGAAACCCGCCACCGTCCGGGGCCCGACGTCCAGCCCGAGCCGGTGGCTCGGGATGCCGTCGGCGGGGACCGTGTCGTGCGCGGCGTCCGGGGCGAAGGCGTCCGCGGCCACCACGTCGACCGGGAGCATGATCTTGCCCGGGGCCCGCTCCAGGAGGTTGCGGCAGGTCTGCACCATCTCCTCCTCCAGCAGCGAGGTGCCCACCTCGTGGCCCTGGGCCTTGAGGAAGGTGAAGCACATCCCGCCGCCGATGAGCAGCCGGTCGACCTTCGGCAACAGCGCCTCGATCACCGCCAGCTTGTCGGAGACCTTCGACCCACCGAGCACCACCACGTACGGGCGCTCCGGCTCGCCGGTCAGCTTGCCGAGCACCTGCACCTCGCGCAGCACCAGACGGCCGGCCACGTGCGGCAGCCGGGCCGGCACGTCGAAGACGCTGGCGTGCTTGCGGTGCACGGCGCCGAAGGCGTCGTCGACGTACGCCTCGCCGAAGGCGGCGAGCTGGTCGGCGAACGCCCCCCGCTCGGCGGCGTCCTTGCTGGTCTCGCCCGGGTTGAAGCGCAGGTTCTCCAGCAGGGCGACCTGGCCGTCGGCCAGGCCCGCCACGGTGGCGCGGGCCGAGTCACCGACGGTGTCGGTGGCGAAGTGCACCGGCGCGCCGAGCAGCTCACCGAGCCGCCCGGCGACCGGGCGGAGGCTGAACTGCGGGTCCGGGGCGCCCTTCGGGCGGCCCAGGTGCGAGCAGACGACCACCTTCGCGCCGGCCTGGACCAGCGCGCCCAGGGTCGGCAGGACGGCCCGGATCCGGCCGTCGTCAGTGATCTCACCGGTCTGCTTGTCGAGGGGAACGTTCAGGTCGGCGCGCACCAGCACGCGCCGACCCGACACCCCCTCGGCGAGCAGGTCGTCGAGGTTGCGGATGCTCACCGAGCCAGCCTCCCGTTCGTGACTGCGGGGTTCGCACTCACAGGGACTGACCCACCAGCTTGACCAGGTCGACCAGGCGGTTCGAGTAGCCCCACTCGTTGTCGTACCAGCCGACGACCTTGACCTGGTTGCCGATCACCTTGGTCAGCGGCGCGTCGAAGATGCAGGACGCCGGGTCGGTGACGATGTCGGCGGAGACGATCGGGTCCTCGTTGTAGACCAGGATGCCCTTGAGCGGGCCGTCGGCGGCGGCCTTGATCGCGGCGTTGACCTCGTCCACCGTGGTCTCGCGGTTGAGGTTCACCGTCAGGTCCGTGGTCGAGCCGGTCGGGATCGGCACCCGCAGCGCGTAGCCGTCCAGCTTGCCCTTCAGCTCCGGCAGCACCAGGCCGATCGCCTTGGCCGCGCCGGTCGAGGTCGGCACGATGTTCAGCGCGGCGGCCCGGGCCCGACGCAGATCCTTGTGCGGCGCGTCCTGCAGGTTCTGGTCCTGGGTGTACGCGTGGATGGTGGTCATCAGACCGTGCTGGATGCCGAACGTGTCGTGCAGCACCTTGGCCATCGGGGCCAGGCAGTTGGTGGTGCAGGAGGCGTTGGAGATGATGGTGTGCTTCGCCGGGTCGTACTGGTCGTGGTTGACGCCCATCACGACCGTGACGTCCTCGTTCTTCGCCGGGGCGGAGATGATGACCTTCTTGGCCCCGCCGTCGACGTGCGCCTTCGCCTTCGTGCCGTCGGTGAAGAAACCGGTGGACTCGATGACGACGTCCGCGCCGACCTCGCCCCACGGCAGCTTCGCCGGGTCCTTCTCGGCGTACGCCTTGATAATCTTGCCGCCGACGGTGATCTCGTCGGCGGTGGCCTTCACCTCGTGCGGGAGGCGACCCAGGATGCTGTCGTACTTGAGCAGGTGGGCGAGCGTCGCGTTGTCGGTCAGGTCGTTCACCGCCACGACCTCGATGTCGGCGCCGGACGCCAGCACCGCCCGGAAGAAGTTACGGCCGATGCGGCCGAAGCCGTTGATGCCAACCCGGATGGTCACAGGTCCCATCTCCTCGCGTGTTGTCCGCCGGCGTCAGACGCGGGCCGGCGGAGGTGTTTTCGCCGACCGTTGGAGCCGGCCGTTGACGGTTCATCTCGGCCACCCCGCCGCGGTCGTGAGGATCTGACCGCCGGAGGCGGTGCAGCACGGCGAGGAGTGCCTGTGCCGGCCCCCTTGCCGTACGCAGCGACCTTATCCGAGCGTGCGCCGCCGCGCTGCGGCGGGTGGGATCCCGCCTCGCCCGCGCCGGCCCACCGTCCTATCAGACCACGAGCATGTCCGGCGTGACGGCCGCTTCGGTATCCGGGATGCCCAGGTCGCGGGCGCGCTTGTCGGCCAGCGCCAGCAGCCGGCGGATCCGCCCGGCGATGGCGTCCTTGGTCAGCGGCGGGTCGGCCAGCGCACCCAGTTCCTCCAGGGATGCCTGCCGGTGTTCCAGGCGCAGCCGCCCGGCCGAGGTCAGGTGGTGGGGGGCGTCGTCGGCGAGGATCTCCAGCGCCCTGGTGACCCGGGCGGCGGCGGCCACCGCCGCCCGCGCCGAGCGGCGCAGGTTGGCGTCGTCGAAGTTGGCCAGCCGGTTGGCGGTGGCCCGCACCTCACGGCGGACCCGCCGCTCCTCCCACGCCAGCACGCTGGAGTGCGCGCCGATCCGGGTGAGCAGCGCGGCGATCGCGTCGCCGTCCTTGACCACCACCCGGTCGACCCCACGCACCTCGCGGTTCTTGGCGGTGATGCCGATCCGCCGGGCCGCGCCGACCAGGGCCAACGCCGACTCCGGCCCGGGGCAGGTGATCTCCAGTGCGCTGGAGCGGCCGGGCTCGGTCAGCGAGCCGTGCGCCATGAACGCCCCCCGCCACGCGGACACCGCGCAGCAGACGTTGGCCGCCACCACGTGCGGCGGCAGGCCACGCACCGGGCGACCGCGCACGTCGAGCAGCCCGGTCTGCCGGGCCAGGGACTCACCGTCCTTGACCACCCGGACGATGAAGTGGCTGCCCTTGCGCAGCCCACCCGAGGCCAGCACATGGATCTCGCTGGGGTACCCGTACACCTCGGCGATCTCCCGACGCAGCCGTCGGGCCACCGCCCCGGTGTCCAGCTCGGCCTCCACCACCACCCGACCGGAGACGATGTGCAGCCCGCCGGCGAACCGGAGCAGCGCGGCCATCTCCGCCCGCCGGCAGCAGGGCTTGGGCACGTCGACCCGGCTCAGTTCGTCCTTGACCGCAGCCGTCATCGCCATTGTGCGCCCCTCCACGGACCGGTACCGGCGTGTCGCCGGTGATTACGTACGTGCTTAACGATCGGCGCCCAGGACAGGCACCAACGCGGCGCCCAGGGCGACCGGATCATGACGGGGGGAGCCGTCGGTGACGGCGACGGGGGCGAGAACCAGCCGGGCACCCAGCGATTCTGCCGCACGGCTGACCGGTTCGGGGTCACCCACCGCCTTCGAATCGGCCAGCACGTAGTCGACGGTGAGCTGCGGAAGGTACCAGTGCAGGGCGGCCAGGTGGTCGGCGACGGAGAGCCCGAGGGTCTCTTTCTCGTTCGCCAGGTTGAGCGTGACCAGCCGTCGGGCCGGGCTGGCGACGATCGCGTCGGCCAGCCCCGGCACCAGCAGGTGCGGCAGCACGCTGGTGTACCAGCTGCCCGGCCCGAAGATCAACCAGTCGGCCGCACCGACCGCGGTCACCGCGTCGGCGCAGGCGGCCGGGGCGTCCGGGGTGAGCCGCAGCGACTCCACCCGTCCGGTGGTCACCGCGACCTGGTGCTGGCCGCGCACGGTGCGTACCTCGTCGGGCCGCCCCGGGTCGGCGCCGCGGACCTGGGCCTCGATGCCGACCGGCTGCGGCGACATCGGCAGCACCCGGCCGACCGCGCCGAGCATCGCGCCGGCGTGCTCCAACGCCGCCACCGGGTCACCGAGCTGCTCCATCAGGCCGCAGAGGACCAGGTTGCCCACCGCGTGCCCGGCCAGGCCGTCGCCGCTGTCGCCGCTGAACCGGTGCTGGAACAACCCGGCGCTGCGCCGGGTGGCCGGGTGGTCACCGGCCAGCGCGACGAGGGCCTGCCGCAGGTCGCCCGGGGGCAGACCGCCGCGCTCGGCGCGCAGCCGGCCGCTGGAGCCGCCGTCGTCGCCGACAGTCACCACCGCGGTGATGTCCAGGTCGAGCTCGCCGGCGGTGTGCCGCAACGCCCGCAACGAGGCGGACAGTCCGTGCCCCCCGCCGAAGGCGACCACCTTCGTCGCGGTCATTCCCGCCCCAGGTCCCGGTGCTGGGCGTTGGCGGCCAGACCGGACCGGCGCAGCCGACCGGAAAGTTCCTCGGCGATCGCGACGCTGCGGTGCTTGCCGCCGGTGCAGCCCACGGCCACGGTCAGGTAGCGCTTACCCTCTCGCTCGAACCCGGCCGTGGTCGCGCCGACCAGGTCGGCGTACGCGGAGACGAACGCGTCGGCACCCTCCTGGCCGAGCACGTACGCGCTGACCGACTCCTCCCGGCCGGTGTGCTCGCGCAGCTCCGGCACCCAGTACGGGTTGGGCAGGAACCGGGCGTCGAGCACGAAATCGGCGTCCGGCGGCAGGCCGTACTTGAAACCGAAGGAGAGCACCGTCACCCGCAGCCGGCGGGCGTCCTCGCCACCGAAGAGTTCCTCGATGCGCCGGCGGAGCTGGTTGACGTTGAGCTGACTGGTGTCGATGATGACGTCGGCCTGGTCGCGGGCCTCCTCCAGCAGCCCACGCTCCACGGCGATACCGTCGGCGAGCCGCCCCTCCCCCTGCAACGGATGCGACCGCCGGACGCTCTCGAACCGGCGGATCAGCACCTCGTCGTCGGCGTCGACGAAGACCACCCGGGGTGAGTAGCCGCGCTCCTTCAACTCCCGGATCGCGCCGGCCAGGTCGGTGGAGAAGGCCCGGGACCGCACGTCCAGCACCATGGCGGTACGCCGGGCGGCGCCGCCGGCCTTGACCGCCAGCTCGGCCATGTCGAGCAGCAGCGTCTGGGGCAGGTTGTCCACCACGTAGTAGCCGACGTTCTCCAACGCCCGAGCCACCGTGCTGCGGCCACCGCCGGACAGCCCGGTCACCACCACCAACGAGGTGTCCGTCTCCGTCATCGCCGTGCCGTCCGGGGCGTACCCGTCGGCCGTCCGCGCCTCGCTCACTCACCACTCCCGGGTCCGTGACGCCGGTCCGGTCCACCCGGCCGCGCATGGTCGATCAGCGACTCTATCCCGCCGGGCCGGTTGGTCCGCCCGCCCACACCGACGCCCGGCGGCCGTGGTCCGCCCTTGCGGTGTCCGGGCCCGGGTCCGGCGGGCAGAGCGGGGCACCGTGTCGGTCGCAATCCCGACAGATCGTTTCGTTGCTCACGATCTGCTATCGAGCCCATTCTTTGCGTGGTCGCCGCAGGTGACGGCCCGCAGAACCGGAGGGCGCCATGCACGATCTGGCCGCGAAGAACAAATACGTCGGCTTCCTGTTCATGAAGATCAGTCCGGAGTACTTCGCCCTCGGCGAGGAGGGCATCCGAGAGGTCTCCCGCGAGCACGCCCGCGACCTGGCCCGCTTCGCCAAGCAGCTCACCCACGTGGTCTGCACCGGCGTCAACGGCAAATACGACCAGGTCACCATGGTGGAGGCGGACACCCTGGAGGAGATCAACGCGGCAGCCACGGCGTTCCGGACGGGCGGCAAGGCCCGCTACATCGAGATTGTCGACATCGTGGTGGGGATGAAAGCCCCGCCGCGAGCGCTGGCCAACCGACCGACCGGGGCCTGATCAGCCCCCTCGGGGCGACCGGGCCGACCGGTCGCCCCCGCCGGTCGGCGTACCGGCGGCCTGGATGCTGGCGACCGTCAGCGGCGGTTCTGGAGCGCCTTGACCCGCTGGCGGCCGAGCACGCCGAGGTAGTCCCACGGCTCGTCGAGGCAGGACTCGACCTCGGCCGCCCCGATGATCTCGGCCAGCCGGGCAGCCAGCTCGTCCGGATCCGGTCGGACCTGCTCGCAGAGCTGCACGTGGACCGCCCGTAGCGCGCCCCCGATCTCGGCCGGCTCCTCCTCGTACGTCTCCCAGGCGTCGGAGAGGTAGCCGGAGATGCCGTCCCAGGCGCGGGCGGCCCGCTCGACCAGCAGCAACGTCTCCTCGGTCGGCGGTCGTTGGGCGAGCACCTCGACCTCCTCGACGATCGCCCGACCGGCCTTCTCCACGTCGTGCAGATCCCAACGGTGGCCGCTCCTCGCGTCGTGGGCGAGGTTGTCGATCGTCCGACGGATGCCGTCCAACTCGGCGGCGGTGTGGGGGGCGAGCTGGCCGGCGTGCGCCCGCAACGCGGTCTCCAGCACGCGATCCGTGGCCGCCCACTCGGCGACCAGCAACGCCAGTGGTCGGGCGGGGATGCTCCGCGCGAGGTCGGCCAGCTCGGCGACCCGGAGGTCGACCGCCATGACCGACGGCGGGGTGGCCGCCGAGGACCAGGCGAAGCCGTCCGCCAGGGCAGCGAGGGTGAGGGCCACCGCGTGCGCGCACAGCTCCGCGCCGGCCGGGCAGTCGCACTCGGCGTGGAAGCCGTCCGTGGTGATTCCCACCCATACCTCGTACGGCGGCTGTCCGGTCTCCCGGATCACGCAGGACGCTCCCCCGCCCGCCGGCACAATCACCTCCGGCTGACCGGCTGCCCCCTACCGGCGCGCCCCTCGGTGACACGCTCGCGACCCTCTCGGCCGGCCGTTCGACTACCGCTTCGACTGCGGCTGGGCGGTCTCAGTGGCGTCGCCGGTCAGCGTCATCAGGGGCGAGGAGTCCCAGCTCCTCGCCCCTGATGTGTTAGGACCCGAATTCCAATGCGCCTGACTCGAGTTCGCGCTGGAAGAACGTTTCTGGGTGCATGAGGCCGTCTGGGGGGTCCTCTACGGCGGCGGCTCGTCGCCGGAGTTCCGCGAGGTAGGCCGTGTCCAGGACCGTGGAGGCGGCGATCTGTTGCCGCAGGATGAGGGCCCGGGGGCCGGTGTAGAGGTAGGCGTCGGCGCCGGGGTAGCCCATGGCTGCGGGCGGCTGCCCGGGCCGGGACTCGAAGTATGACGCGTCGAGTTGGCCCAGCCAGGTTCCCGCGAACGGTACGACCGAAGGCACCGGCCAGCGGGCCAGCCGCTGCTCCAGCTTCTCGTTGTCCTTCTGGAAGCCGAAATGCGTGGCGATGGTGTACGTGACGCCGGGGAACTCCTGCTCGTACATCGCGACCGCGCTGCCGCCGCGGTGCAGCAGGTGACTGATCCCGAAGAGCATGAGAGCCTTTCGGTCTTTGGCGAGCACTTCTTTCTTCATCAGCGCGGCGATGGTGCGGTCCCGTTCCTCGAAGGGCGCGAGCCCTTCGGGGCTGGTCACCGTGTTCCAGTCGATGGGCGGATCACAGGCCAGCACGCGCAGTTTCTCCGCCGGCGGCAGGCTCTTGTTGACCTCGCGTACGAGCGGGAAGAGCCGTTCGTAGAAGACGGAGAACCCACAGCTCGGTTGGGTGGTGTTGCGCCACACCTGGCGCACCTCGGCCAGCGGCACGTCCTGGCCCGCGATGTAGCGGTCCAGAAGTGGCTGGTAGAGCGAGTTGCCACACTCGACGGCGATGACGTCGGCCCTGCCGGGGAAGGCGGGATTGCGGATCAGGTCGAGGAAGATGTCGTTCGGGCTGGCCCCGGCCACGACGTCATAGCGGTCGAACGCGGCGAGGATGGCCTTCTGGGCGTCCTGGGGGCCGGCGCCCGTGGCGGCGGCCGGTGATGACTCGGACGGCATGGTGGCCAGCAGGGCCACGCCGGCGGCCAGGGCCGCGGCGGCGAGGTAGGTGAGTGTGCGCATGGGGCCTCCCTTGGACGGCTTCGCGGTCATGCGACGTGGCGGATGCGGCGGACGGCGAGGTAGAGCAGTAGGGCGGCGGCGGTGAGGAAGATGCCGGTCTCGATGCCCTGGAACAGCCAGAACCGGGTTCCGGGCTGATAGAGCTGCCAGTTGTAGGCACCCGAGGCGATGCCGAGGTCGGCGCCGCACGCGGCGCCCGGTCCGGTGGCGTCGGGCGCGCAGGCGATCTGCGCGTTCGCTGTGACCATCTTGCCGGAGGCGTCGCGGATGCCGTAGGACAGGATCCAGTCGCCGGCGGCCGGGTTGGTCTGCTCGGTGGCGTCCTTGATCGGGAAGGTCAGGACGCGGGCGGGCAGGTAGTGCGGCCGGGCGAGTGTCGTCAGGATGATGCGCAGCCCGAGGAACCCGACGAGCGTGGCGGACATCGCCGGCAGCACCTTGGGCCAGATGGTGCCGGCGAAGATGCCGAGCACGACCGCGAAGATCGTGTAGCCGATCGGGGCCGTGCCCTGCATGTCGAAGAAAAAGACGTTGAAGCGGCCGTGCTGCCCGGCCTGGCTCATCGGGGTCAGCCACCACGAGACGCCCAGTCCGTAGATCACCGAGGCGACGAGCGCGACGGCGCCGGCGACTCCGAACTTGACCAGTGCCCAGCGTCCCCGGCTGACGCCCTGGGTCCAGACCATGCGGTGGGTGCCCTGCTCGATCTCGCGGGCGACCAGCGGCGCTCCCCAGAACAGCCCGACCAACAGCGGCAGGACGAGGAAGAGCACACCGATCATGGTCATCACGCTGTACTGGCCGTTGAACTGGATGGACGCCTTGCCGCAGGTGTCGGCGTCGGCCGGGATCATCGAGGCGGTACCCAGCGCGCGGACGCAGTCGTCCAGGCCCAGGTCGGCGAAGGTGTACCGCATGGCCAGACCGGTGGGGACCATGAACACGGCGAGGATCGCGAGGCCGATCGCGGTGAACAGTGCTTGCTTGCGGTGCTGCCGCCAGGCGAGCCAGATCATGCCGGCACCTCCCACGCGGCATGCGAACGGAAGTCGCCGTCGCCGAGATAGGCGAGGATGAGGTCTTCCAGAGTCACATCGCGCGCCTTCCATGCCGGATCCCGCAGCGGAGTGTTCGTGCGGACCAGCAGCGTGGACTGCCGATCGGTGTGCTCGGCCCGCACCACACGCGCGACCCCGGCGGGCAGCGGGCCGCCGTCTCGGGGCCCGACCAGCTGCCGGTGCGCGGCGAGCAGGGTGCCGACGTCGCCGACGAGTTTGACCTGAGAGGCGTGCAGCACGATGAGGTAGTCGCAGGTGCGTTCGAGATCCGCCAGGATGTGCGAGGACAGCAGCACCGTGGTGCCCGTCTCGGCGACCACGGCCATCAGCGCCTGGAGGAACTCCCGCCGGGCCAGCGGGTCGATGCTGGCGACCGGCTCGTCGAGCAACAGCAGTCGTGGGCGCTTGGCCATCGCCAGGGCGAGGGCGACCTGGGCACGCTGACCGCCGGACAGCTTGCCGACCGGCTTGTCGCGCGGGATGCCGATCTGCGCCAGCCGGCGGTGCGCCAACGCGGTGTCGAAGCGCCGGTTCAGCTTGACGCCCATGGTGAACAGCTCGTCCGCCGTGAAGTCCCGGTACAGTGGCGTGTCCTGCGCCACGAAACCGACCTCGGACAGGACGGCGATGTCGTCGTACGGCGTGCGGCCGAAGACCCGTACGGCGCCGGCGTCCGGCCGCAACAGACCGACCGCCAGGTGCAACAGGGTGCTCTTGCCCGCTCCGTTGGGGCCGACCAGCGCGGCCACCCTCCCGGCCGGAACGCGCAGCGAGCAGTCCCGCAGCGCCCAGGCCTTGCCATACCTCTTCCCGAGCTGATCAGTTTCGAGAACGATGTCCATCCGTAGCCTTTCCGTCCTGCTAACGCGGTTTGCAGGTTTCGGTTCTACGCGGACGCCGGTGTCATGACGGTGCCGCCGGGTGACACCGTTCTGACACCCGGGCCGTGGCATGGTGGGGATCATGCGCGTGCTCGTGGTCGAGGATTTCGAGGTGCTGGCTCGTACGGTGGGTGTCGGGTTGCGCCGTGAGGGCATAGCGGTGGACGTGGTCCTCGACGGCCACGCGGCCCTCGATAACCTGGCCGTGACCCGCTACGACGTGGTGGTGCTCGATCGCGACCTGCCGGGCGTGCCGGGCGACGAGGTGTGCCGGCGGATCGTGGACGAGCACTCGGCGACCCGAGTGCTGATGCTGACCGCGGCCTCGTCGGTGAAACAGCGGGTCGACGGCCTGGGCCTCGGCGCCGACGACTACCTCGCCAAGCCCTTCGACTTCGCCGAGTTGGTGGCGCGGGTGCGGGCGCTCGGTCGGCGGCCGGGCACGGCCGTGCCACCAATTCTGGAGTACGGGGAGCTCACGCTCGACCCGGGCCGGCGGGTGGCGACCCGCGAAGGACGCCGGCTGGAGCTGAGCCCGAAGGAGTTCGCCGTCCTGGAATGCCTGCTCGCCGCGCGCGGCCGGCTCGTATCAACGGAGGATCTGCTCGAACGGGTCTGGGACGAGGCGGCGGACCCGTTCACCACGGCGGTGAAGACCACCATCCGCAGGCTGCGCACCAAGCTGGGCGACCCTCCGATCATCCACACCGTTCGCGAGGGTGGCTACCGGATCGGCGAACCCTGATGCGCGTCCGGCTTCCCCGGCGGAGCCTGCACGTCCAGCTCACGCTCCTCTACGCCGTGCCCTTCCTGATCTCCGGCGTCGTGCTGCTCTCGATCTCGCTGCTGGGCAACAGGCAGGCCATCCCGGCGGGTCCGGTCGCGGACCCCGCCGTCGTCCCCGGCGACGCCGGTCACCTGGACCGGCAATTCACCACCTCGGCGTGGGCCATCGCTGGCCTGGTGGTGGTCTCGTTGCTGCTCGGCTGGTTCGTCGCCGGCCGGTTCCTGCGCCCTCTGCGCACCATCACCGCCACCGCCCGGGAGATCTCCGCCAGCGACCTGCACCGCCGGCTCGGCCGGACCGGTCTGCACGACGAGTTCACCGACCTGGCCGAGACGCTCGACGACCTGTTTCAGCGGCTACAGGCCACGTTCGAGTCACAACGGCACTTCGTCGCCAACGCCTCGCACGAACTGCGTACCCCACTCACCGCCGAGCGGACGGTGCTCCAGGTCGCGCTCGCCGACCCGGACGCCACCGCCGAGACCCTACGGTCGGCCTGCCACGAGGTCCTTACACTCAACGGCCAACAAGAACGCCTCATCGAGGCCCTGCTCGCCCTCGCGCACGGCGAACAGGGCCCCCAACTGCGTATCCCGCTCGACGTCGCCGGCACCGCTGCCGAGGTGGTAGCCGCCCGCCATCAGGACGCCGCCCGGCGAAGCATCCGGATGCACACCGCCCTCGATCCGGCACCGGCGACCGGCGACCCCGACCTGATCGAGTGCTTGGTTGTCAACCTGATCGACAACGCCGTGCGGCACAACGCTCCGGGCGGCTGGGTCGAAATCAGCACGACGACCACCGCGACCGGCGGCGCCATCCGGATCAGCAACTCCGGCCCAATGGTGCCACCCGACGAGGTCGACGCCCTTTTCCAGCCGTTCCGACAGGTCGGCAACCGCCGGACCAGGCACCCCGACGGACACGGGCATGGACTCGGTCTGGCCATCGTCCGCGCGATCGTTGCGGCGCACGGGGCAACCCTCGACGCCCGGACCCGGGCCACCGGCGGTCTCGACATCGAGATCGGGTTCCCCGGATGAAATTCACCGCGGTCAGGCCGGAATGCCTGGTCGGTGCTGACCAGATGACCGGCCAGGCGGTGTAGCAGGAAGAGCCGGCATCAGGACGGCGGCAGCCCCGCCGAGGACGTCAGCTGGGCGGGCCGAGTCGCAGGCCGCGCCGCCATCGCCCATGCGCTGGCGACATTGACCCCTCTCCCCGTATGACAATCCGCCGCGCTCGCGGTCGATGTCGGGCGCTGTCGGCCACCGCTCGTACAATCCCACGATGTCCTCCCCCACCGATCTGGACACCGCCGACGCCCTCGGGGTGCTCCGCCGGGTCTTCGGCTACGACGCCTTCCGCGGCTGCCAGCAGGAGGTGGTCGAGCACGTGGTGGCCGGCGGTGACGCGCTGGTGCTGATGCCCACCGGTGGCGGCAAGTCGCTGTGCTACCAGATCCCGGCGCTGGTCCGCGACGGCGTCGCGGTGGTGGTCTCGCCGCTGATCGCGCTGATGCAGGACCAGGTCGACGCGCTGACCGCGGTCGGCGTCCGGGCGGGATTCCTCAACTCCACCCAGGATCTCGACGCCCGCCGCCGGGTCGAGCGGGCGTTCGTCGCCGGCGAGTTGGACCTGCTCTACCTGGCCCCGGAGGCGCTGGGCACCCGCGGCGTGCAGCAACTGCTCGACCGGGGCCGGATCAGCCTCTTCGCGATCGACGAGGCGCACTGCGTCGCGCAGTGGGGGCACGATTTCCGCCCCGACTACCTGGCCCTGTCGATGCTGCACGAGCGCTGGCCGGCGGTGCCCCGGATCGCGCTGACCGCCACCGCGACCAGCGCCACCCGGGCCGAGATCGCCACCCGGCTCCAGCTCACCGGGGCACGGCACTTCGTGGCCAGCTTCGACCGGCCCAACATCCAGTACCGGATCGTGCCCAAGCGGGAGCCGCGCCGGCAACTGCTCGCCCTGCTGCGCGACGAGCACCCGGGCGACGCCGGCATCGTCTACTGCCTGTCCCGGGCCTCGGTGGACAAGACCGCCGAGTTCCTGGTCGCCAACGGCATCGCCGCGCTGCCGTACCACGCCGGGTTGGACGCGGCCACCCGCGCCGCGAACCAGCAGCGTTTCCTGCGCGAAGACGGCCTGGTCATGGTCGCCACCATCGCGTTCGGGATGGGCATCGACAAGCCGGACGTCCGGTTCGTCGCCCACCTCGACCTGCCCAAGTCGGTGGAGGGCTACTACCAGGAGACCGGCCGCGCCGGCCGGGACGGGCTGCCGTCGACCGCCTGGCTGGCGTACGGGCTCCAGGACGTGGTGCAGCAACGCAAGATGATCGAGACGTCCGAGGGGGACCTGGCCCACCGGCGCAACCTCGCCACCCACCTGGACGCGATGCTGGCGCTCTGCGAGACGATCCGCTGCCGTCGGGCGCAGCTGCTGGAATACTTCGGCGAGACCGGCACCGCCACCTGCGGTAACTGCGACACCTGCCTGGAGCCCCCGGAGACCTGGGACGGGACCGTCCCCGCGCAGAAGCTGCTCTCCACCGTCTACCGCCTCGACCGGGAGCGCAACCAGCGGTTCGGTGCCGGCCACTGCGTGGACATCCTGCTCGGCAAGCAGACCGACAAGATCAGCCAGTACGGTCACGACTCGTTGCGCACCTTCGGCATCGGCACCGACCTGCGCGAGTCGGAGTGGCGCGCGGTGGTCCGGCAACTGCTGGCCGAGGGGTTGCTGGCGGTCGAGGGTGACTACGGCACGCTGGCGCTCACCGACGCCAGCGCCGAGGTGCTGGGCCGCCGCCGCACCATCACCCTGCGCCGCGAGCCGGAGCGGTCGGTGTCGTCCCGGTCGGCGAAGCCGCGCGGCGCGGCCACCGTGGTCGCCGACCTGACCCCACAGGCCACCGGCGTGTTCGAGCGGCTGCGCGCCTGGCGGGCGGCGACCGCGAAGCAGCAGGGTGTCCCGGCGTACGTGATCTTCCACGACGCGACGCTGCGGCAGATCGCCACCGACGCGCCGGGCTCGTTGGCCGAGCTGTCCCGGGTCAGCGGGGTCGGCGAGAACAAGCTCGCCAAGTACGGCGAGCAGATCCTCGCCGTCCTCGCCGATCCCACCTGACCGGCCAACCGATCCACCCACTCACCCACCGGTGATCCACGCCGGTGCCCCCACGCCGGTGATCCACTCAGCCTGCGCCATGTCGGGCCGACCAGCACCCCGGACACCCCCACCTGCCGCAAACGAGGCGACCAGGCACGTGCCCGGGGGCGGGGAGGCGACGGGCGACGGACAGCGGCGACGGGCAGACGGGGATCGGCTGGGCTCAGTCGTGCCGGGTCAGTCGGTGGCGGCGGCCTTGGCGGCGTCGCCGTTCAGGGCGGCGAGAACCGCCTCGGCGGTCCGCTTCCCCACCCCCGGAACCTCGGTGATCTCCTCGACGGTGGCGGCGGCGAGCCGCTTGAGGGAACCAAAGTGCCGCAACAGCGCCTTGCGGCGTACCTCACCGAGGCCGGGCACGTCGTCCAGCGCCGATTCGGTCATCCGCTTCGAGCGCCGCTGCCGGTGGAACGTGATGGCGAAGCGGTGCGCCTCGTCACGAACCCGTTGCAGCAGGTAGAGCCCCTCGGAGGTGCGCGGCAGGATGACCGGGTACTCGTCGTCGGGCAGCCACACCTCCTCCAGCCGCTTGGCCAGCCCGCAGAGCGCCACGTCGTCGATGCCAAGGTCGGCCAGGGCCTGGGCGGCGGCGGCGACCTGGGGTGCGCCGCCGTCGACCACCACCAGCTGCGGCGGGTACGCGAACTTGCGCGGCCGGCCGGTGGTCGGGTCGATGCCGGGGCGGTCGGGGTCCGACGCGGTCTCCTCGCCGATCTCCCCGGTCTCGGCACGGGTGTCGAGGTAGCGGGCGAAGCGGCGGCGCAGCACCTCGGACATGGCGGAGAGGTCGTCGGTGGCGCCCCGGACGATGAACCGGCGGTACTCGCTCTTGCGGGGCAGGCCGTCCTCGAAGACGACCATGCTGGCCACCACGTCGGTGCCCTGGATCTGGGAGACGTCGTAACACTCGATGCGCAGCGGCGAGGTACGCATGCCGAGAGCCTCGGCGATCTCGTCGAGTGCCTTGCCACGGGTGGTCAGGTCGCCGGCCCGCTTGAGCTTGTGCCGGGTGAGGGCGTCGCGCGCGTTGCGGTCGACGGTTTCCAGCAGCGCCTTCTTGTCGCCGCGCTGGGGCACCCGCAGGGTGACCCGGCTGCCCCGCCGGGTGGTGAGCCAGTCGGCGAGGGCGTCGGCGTCGGCGGGCAGCTCGGGGACGAGCAGCTCCCGGGGGACGTCGGCCTCGCCCTGCTCGCCGCCGTAGACCTGGGTGCAGAAGTGGTGCACCAGGTCGCCGGTGGTCAGCTCCTCGGTCTTCTCCACCACCCAGCCGCGCTGGCCGCGTACCCGGCCGTCGCGGACGTGGAAGACCTGGACGGCGGCCTCCAGCGGGTCGTCGGCGAAGGCGACCACGTCGGCGTCGGTGCCGTCGCCGAGCACCACGGTCTGCTTCTCCATGGCCCGGCGCAGCGCGGCCACGTCGTCGCGCAGCCGGGCGGCCCGTTCGAAGTCCAGCTGCTCGCTGGCCTCCCGCATCTCGCGTTCCAGCTTGCGCACCATGCTGTCGGTGCGCCCGGCCATGAAGTCGCAGAAGTCGTCGACGATCCGCCGGTGCTCCTCGGCCGAGACGGTGCCGACGCAGGGTGCGGAGCACTTGCCGATGTATCCCAGCAGGCAGGGGCGGCCGACCTGGCCGGCCCGCTTGAACACCCCGGCGGAGCAGGTCCGCGCGGGGAAGACCCGCAGCAGCAGGTCGAGCGTCTCGCGGATCGCCCAGGCGTGCGAGTACGGCCCGAAGTACCGCACCCCCTTGCGCTTGGCGCCACGCATCACCTGCAGCCGCGGGTACTCCTCGTCGAGGGTCACCGCCAGGTAGGGGTAGGACTTGTCGTCGCGGTAGCGGACGTTGAAGCGCGGATCGTACTGCTTGATCCAGGTGAACTCCTGCTGGAGGGCCTCGACCTCGGTGGCGACGGTCATCCAGTCGACCGACTCGGCGGTGGTGACCATCTGCCGGGTCCGCTCGTGCAGACCCAGCAGATCGCCGAAGTACGAGTTGAGCCGGGCGCGCAGGTTCTTCGCCTTGCCGACGTAGATCACCCGGCCGGTGCCGTCGCGGAACCGGTAGACCCCCGGTGACTCGGGGATGGTGCCGGGCGCGGGACGGTAGGTCGAGGGATCTGCCACGGCTTTGAGACTATCCGTTGCCGCCGACACTCCAGATCACGCCGAGCTGGTCGACCTCGGTACCGCTGCGGCCGAAGAAGCCGGCCAGCCGGCCGCCGGGCGGCGCGGTGAAGGTCACCGCCTCGGCGGTCGGGGTGCCGGCGGCGAGCACCCGGCCCCGGTCGGTGGTGAGCCGGGCGGAGAAGATCCGGGTGTGCCCGTCCTTCTTGCCCTGGGTGAGGGTGACCTGGGTGACGTGCTCGCCGTCGGCCAGCGCCAGGGAGGTGGCGGTGCCGCCGGTGCCGCCGTGGGTGAGGGTGCGCCCGTCGGCGAGGGTGAGCGCGACCTGGTCGAGCCGGCTGGCGCCGCGCAGGGTGATCCCGGTGACCCGGGAGCCGGCGGCGCCGAGGTCGGTGAACGGGGTGCCGTGCGGGCCGCCCCAGGTGTCGCTGGCCCGCAGCGTCGGGTTGAGGCTCCAGTCGAACCAGGCGGCGTGCGGGTAGTGGTCGGAGAGCGGGCCACCGGTCGGGGTCAGGAACTTGGTGTGCTCGTTGTGGTAGCGGCGCAG
Source organism: Micromonospora sp. KC721 (assembly GCF_004348355.1). NCBI lineage: Bacteria > Bacillati > Actinomycetota > Actinomycetes > Micromonosporales > Micromonosporaceae > Micromonospora > Micromonospora sp. KC721. Next base: position 49,236 of record NZ_SMJY01000018.1, read on the forward strand.
GTCGAGCCGGACCAGCCGGTTGCTCCGGTAGAGGATCTTGTCGACCACCTCGCAGCCGTTCGTCACGTTCGCCGGGTCGCAGAGCAGCGCGGGGCTGCCGGCGGCCGGCGGCGTCCCGTTCCGCTCCTGCTGGACCCAGACGTCGGTGAGGCCGTTGGCGGCCACCAGGTCGCGGATGTTGTCGCCGGTGCGGGTCCAGCGGACGTTGAGGTCGCCCATCAGGACCACCGCGTTTCCGGCGGAGTGGGCCGAGATGTACGCGGAGAGCTGGGACAGGTTCGACCGGCGGGCGGCCAGGTCGGCCTCGGTGCTGCCGGCGTTGGGGTGGGCGTTGTAGAAGTCCACGAAGACGCCCTCGGCCAGCCGGATCCGGGAGGCGGTGAAGCCCTTCGGGGTGAGGCAGTCGGTGCCGTTGCAGGAGTTCCACTTGACCCGGGCGAAGTCGCTGTACGGGAAGTTCGACAGGGTGTTCAGGCCGTCACCGAACGGCACGCCCCCGCTGGTCGGGGTGCGGTGCGGGTGCCGGTCGGTGGCGTAGAGGTCGGCGTGGTAGTTGAAGTCCTCCTGGACGTGCACGATGTCGTACCCGTTGATCCGCTCGCCGATCGGCCGGGTGTTGGTCGCGGGGTCGCCGCTGGAGATCAGCTCCGGCAGGCCCGCGACGTTGTAGGTGAGCACGGAGAACGACCCGGCGGCGGGGGTGGTCGCGGCGCTGCCGGGCGCGGCGGTGGCCGCCCCGGTCGGGGGGAGCACGGCCGCGAGCAGCACCGCGGACGTGAGCAGACGGACGACCTTCATCGACGGTCCAATCTGGAGTGCGGCGGCCGGGCGGGGGATCCCGGCCGAGTGGGATCGAAGGCTATCCAAACAACCCGAGCCGCTCAATACTCCTGGGTAACAACCGGGCGACGCCACGATTGACACCTTCCGATACCCACCGCCAACCGCTTACCATCCGGTAACCGAATGTTATTCACGAAATGATCCCCACCCCCCTCGAAG